>CAIXSK010000190.1 GCA_903922075.1 uncultured beta proteobacterium
GGGCCGAAGCTGCGGTACTGGTCGGCCAGTTCGCCGTGCGCCGTGCGGGCGTATTCGGGCAGGGTCGAGCCGATCAGCACTTCCGGCTTGCAGTTCTTCATGCACGCCTTGTTGGCCGTATCCGGCTTGCCGCCGTTGCCGATGCCGCCCTTTTTGGCCGGCGCGCCCGGCCACAGGCCATGGTCGGTCGTCATGCCGTTACGGTTGGGCAGCAGCTTCTGGACCTCGCCGATGTTCTTGTCGGAGAGCACGAAGTCGCCGGCGACGATTTCCTGCAGGTTAAGCAGGTAGGCCAGGATGGCGTAGACCTCGTCCGGCTTCAGGGACTTCGGCGCCGTCCACGGCATGGCGCGGTAGATGTAGTCCCAGACCGTCGAAATCGTTGCCACCTTGGTGAAGGTCGTGCGCTGGGGCAGTTCGCCGGAGGACAGGCCGCGGACCCGGCCGGCCTTGATGTCGTCCCTGGTCGTGCCGCCGGCCAGCGGCGTGAAGACTTCGTTCGACTCGCCGAAGGAGCCGTGGCAGGAGGCGCACTTTTCCTCGAACAGTTCCTGGCCCTTGTCGACCGAACCCGAGCCCTTGGGCAGGCCCTTGAAGTCGGGCCGCACGTCGATGTCCCAGGCCTTCACTTCAGCCGGCGTCGCCGCCCGGCCGAGGCCAGCGTAGTGGTCGACGGCAAATGCTACGGTCGAAGGCAAAAAAAGGGCAAAAACCAAAAGGGATTTACAGGACCTGGACATTGCTGACCTCCCCGCTGTCGATGACCTTCCAGGACTGGATCGCGTTGTTGTGATAAATCGACTTGGTGCCGCGCACCTTGCGGAGTTGCCCGTAGCTCGGCTGGACGAAGCCGGTCTCGTCCATGGCGCGGGATTGCAGGATGGCCGGCTTGCCGTCCCACACCCAGTTGATGTTGAAGCGGGTCAGCGCCTTGTTCTGGATCGGCCCTTCGAGGCGCGCCGTCTGCCAGTTGATGCCGCCGTCGAAGGAGACATCGACCTGCTTGATCCGGCCGCGCCCCGACCAGGCCAGGCCGGAGACGTTGTAGAAGCCCTTGTCGAGCAGCGTCTGACCGCCAGACGGCGTGGTGATCACCGACTTGGCTTCCTGGATCGAGCTGTACTGGCGATGCAGGCCGTTCGGTAGCAGGTCGATGTAATGCACCGCCTCGTCCTTGGTGGCATACGGCTGGTCGCCGACTTCGATGCGGCGCAGCCACTTGACCCAGGACACGCCCTGCACACCCGGCACCACCAGGCGCAGCGGGTAGCCGTTTTCCGGGCGCAGCATTTCGCCGTTCTGGCCGTAGGCGACGAAGACTTCGCCGGACTCGACCATTTCCATCGGGATGGTCCGCGTCATCGACGAACCGTCGGCGCCCTCGGCCAACACGTAGCGGGCCTTTTTGTAATCGACGCCGCAATCTTCCAGCAACAGCTTCAACGGCACGCCGGTGAATTCGGAACAGGAGAGCATGCCGTGCGTGTATTGCACGGTGGGCACCGCGACATTGCCCCACTCCAGCCCGGTGTTGGCGCCGCACTCGATGAAGTGGATGCGCGACACCGAGGGCAGGCGCATCAGCTCGTCCAGCGTGTACACCTTGGCCTTCTTGATCAGCGTATCGTCCGAGCCATTGATCATCAGGCGATGCTTGCTTGGATCGATATCGTGCCAGCCCTGGTGATGCCGCTCGAAATGCAGGCCGGACGGCGTGATGATGCCGAACAGCCCCTGCAACGGTGCAAACGAAACCGAGGCGCCGCCGACCCGGGCCAGGCCCGGCGATTCGCGGCGCAGCAGCTGGCTTTCGTATTTGGAAGGCAGGCCGTACGGATTGGTCGCCACCGGCAGGCCGAGCGAGGTCGTCCACGGCGGGTTTTGCAGAATATTGGCGTCGCCGTCGCCGGCCCGGGCCGCCAGCGGTGCGGCCAGCGCCGCGCCGGCGGCGAGGAAGCTCTTCCTCAGAAAATCGCGCCGACCGCTGCCGACGGCCGTGACCTGCGCTTCCGACAGGAAGTTCTCCGGGGCGGGCCGCAGCCGCCCCGGTTGTTTGACGATGTCACCCATCTGAATAAATCCCTCCGCTTATTTGATGTCAGTAGTGCAATTCACCGCCGCCACCCCCAACTCATCGCCCAGATCGCGGCTGGCCACCGTGATGCTGACCGTCCGGCAGATGTCGACAAAATTGGGATCGACGACTCGATAGAAGACCGTGCTGCCATCCCGCCGCCGGTCGACCACGCCGGCCCGGTAGAGGATGTTCAGATGCCGCGAAATGTTGGCTTGCGTCAGACCGATCTTTTCCACGACCTCATGGACGGGACGCTCCTCGGCGCAAAGACAGGAGAGAATGCGCAAACGCGTCGGATCGGCCAGCAACCCGAAGTAATGCGCCACCTGTTCGAAAACCTGCAATGTCTCGCCCATGTCGCTATTCTTGATTTCAATCAAGAATCAATGTATAACTACTTACTTATATAGTCAACTACTAATATTGTTGCGACGCAGCATGCAATTTGTGTAAAAGGCTTATAGCCTTGGCACTAGGCCGCTTCCGACAAATCACCAATAATTCGGGCTATATAAACAATCGACAACACTTGAGGAGATGTCTCGATGAAACTGTTCGCTCCCATCGCAGCCCTGAGCCTGCTGGCCTTTGCCGGCACGGCGCAAGCGGCCGATCCCAATCTCGGCCGCAACCTGGCCGCCACCTGCGCCAACTGTCACGGCACCAACGGCAACGCCATCAAGGGCTCCGGCATGGACGCCCTGGCCGGCATGGAAAAGGCCAAGCTGCTGCAGAAGCTGGCCGACTTCAAGAGCGGCGACAAGCCGGCGACGATCATGCATCAGATCAGCAAGGGCTATACCGAGGCCCAGCTCGACCTGATTGCCACCTACTTCGCCGCACAAAAATAAGGGAGCCCACCATGATGCTGATGAAAAGACGCGATTTCCTGAAAGTCGGCGCGGCAGCCGGCACGCTGGCTTCGTTGTATGGCTGTGCCGGTGGCGGCAAGTCGAGCGGCCATGTCGTCGTGGTCGGCGGCGGCTACGGCGGCGCCACGGTCGCCAAATACCTGCGCATGTGGAGCCAAGGCGGCGTCCAGGTGACGCTGATCGAGCGCAACCCGACCTTTATCTCCTGCCCGATCTCCAACCTGGTCATCGGCGGCCAGAAGGTCATGGAAGACATCACCGTCAGCTACGACGGCCTGAAGAACAAATGGGGCGTCCGCGTCATCCAGGACGACGTCGTCGCCGTCGATGCCGCGAAGAAGACGGTTTCCCTGAAAGCCGGCGGCAGCCTGAGCTACGACCGCCTGGTGCTGTCGCCCGGCGTCGATTTCATGTGGGACGAGATTCCCGGCCTGAAGAGCGCCGAGGCCCAGGGCAAGGTGCTGCACGCCTGGAAGGCCGGCGCCCAGACCGTCGCCCTGAGGAAGCAGCTGGAAGCGATGAAGGACGGCGGCACCTACGCCATCGCCATTCCCAAGGCGCCCTACCGCTGCCCGCCCGGCCCCTACGAGCGCGCCTGCCTGGTCGCCAACTATTTCAAGGAACAGAAGCCGAAGTCCAAGGTCGTCATCCTCGACGCCAACGAGGACGTGACGTCCAAGAAGCCGCTGTTCACCAAGGCCTGGGCCGATCTCTACAAGGGCATCATCGAGTACCGCAACAACAGCGAGGTCAAGGACGTCGAGGCCGGCAGCAACACCGCCATCCTCGAATTCGACAAGTTCAAGGCCGACGTGCTGAACGTGATCCCGCCGCACCGCGCCGGCGACATCGCCGCCAAATCGGGCATCAAGCTGATCAACAACCGCTGGGTGGACATCAACTGGCTGAGCATGGAATCGACCAGCACGCCGGGCATCCACGTGCTGGGCGACGCCATCTTCCCGGCGCCGACCATGCCCAAGTCCGGCCACATGGCCAACCAGCACGGCAAGCTGGCCGCCGCGGCGATCCTCAACCTGCTCGCCGGCCAGGAACCAAACCCGGCGCCGGTGGTGATGAACACCTGCTACAGCTTCGTCGACAGCAAGAACGTCATCCACGTCTCTTCGGTGCACCAGTACGACGCCGCGACCAAGACCGTCCAGCCGGTCAAGGGCGCCGGCGGCGTCTCGGCTGCCCGCAACGAACTGGAAGGCAAGGTGGCGATCGGTTGGGCGAAGAACATCTGGGCCGACATGCTGGCCTGACCCTCTGCCCGAGCATGACGAAAGGCCGCGCTTGCGGCCTTTCGTTTTTCCGGCGCCACGATTTGCCGATAAAATAACCGCACACAAAAACAAACACGGCGAGCCGACGGCCCGTCGCCACCCTGCCCCAGCGCCTGTTGCACCCCGCCACGGAAGTTGACGACTTGTGGGCGGCTCTGTGTATCCTAGGCACCGTCTAAATCGTCTTCCGGACGCCAATCCCATGTCTGCTCAAAGCATTACCCGCCGCCTGACCCAGGCCGACCTCACCAAGCTCTACGCCGCCAGCGAGAAGGTCGTCATGTTCACCTGCTACGACGCCAGCTTCGCCCGCCTGCTCGACGGCGCCGGCGTCGAAGTGCTGTTGATCGGCGATTCGCTGGGCAATGTCATCCAGGGCCACGACACGACCCTGCCGGTCACCGTCGCCGACATCGCCTACCACACCGCCGCCGTCAAGCGCGGCTCCGACCGCCCCTTCATCATCGCCGACATGCCTTTCGGCAGCTACCAGGAATCGCCGGAACAGGCCTTCCGCAACGCCGTGACGCTGATGGCAGCCGGCGCCCAGATGGTCAAGCTCGAGGGCGGCAAGGAAATGGCACCGACGGTGACTTTCCTGGTCAGCCGCGGCATCCCGGTCTGCGGCCACGTCGGCCTGACGCCGCAGTCGGTGCACGCGCTCGGTGGCTACAAGGTCCAGGGCAAGGGCGAAGCCGCGGCCCAGCGCCTGAAGGATGATGCTCAGGCCCTGCAAAATGCCGGCGCGACGATGGTCGTCCTCGAAGCCATTCCCGCCGTGCTCGCTGCCGAAGTCACCGCCAGCCTGCACATCATCACCATCGGCATCGGCGCCGGCAAGGACTGCTCCGGCCAAGTCATGGTGCTGCACGACGCCTTCGACATCCCGCCGGGCAAGAAGGCCAAGTTCGTCCGCAACTTCATGGAAGGCGCCAGCAGCATCGCCGACGCCGCCAGCCGCGCCGTCGCCGCCGTCAAGGACGGCAGCTACCCCGGCCCCGAACACACTTACTCCGCCTAACTCCGCCATGCAAATCCATTCCAGCATCGCCGACCTGCGCTCGGCGCTCAAGGGGCGCGGCCGCGTCGTTTTCGTGCCGACCATGGGCAACCTGCACGCCGGCCACATCAGCCTGATGACCCAGGCCCGCGCCCACGGCGACACGGTGGTCGCGTCGATTTTCGTCAATCGCCTGCAGTTCGGCCCGAACGAGGATTTCGACAAATACCCGCGCACCTTCCAGGCCGACTGCGACAAGCTGGCCGCGGCCGGCGTCGACGTGCTGTTCGCCCCGACCGAGGCCGATCTCTACCCGGAACCGCAGGAGTACGTGGTCGAACCGCCGGCCATCCAGAACATCCTCGACGGCGAATTCCGCCCCGGCCATTTCCGCGGCGTCGCCACCGTGGTCTTGAAGCTGTTCAACATCGTCCAGCCGCAGGCCGCCGTCTTCGGCAAGAAGGACTACCAACAGCTGATGGTCATCCGCAACATGACCCGCCAGCTGGCCCTGCCGATAACCATCATCGGCGGCGAAACGGTGCGCGCCGACGACGGACTGGCCCTGTCGTCACGCAACGGCTACCTGAGCACCGCCGAACGCGCCGAAGCGCCGCGCCTCTACCGGCTGCTCAACGACATCCGCGATGCCATCCGCAGCGGCGAAAGCGATACGGTCAAACTGGAGAATAAGGCCGTTTCCGAACTGGCTGCCGCCGGCTGGAAAACCGATTATGTTGCAGTGCGACAACAATCTGACCTTTCCACCCCGAATGGCGTAAATACGCCACTGGTGGTGCTTGCCGCCAGCCGCCTTGGAAACACGCGGTTGATCGACAACCTGGAGGTCTGAGGACAGCGGAATATCCATAATTATGCCCGTTGACAGAGGGGCTATTGTCGATACAATTCGCTTCCCCCAACCGTCTGGATGAGTGAAACCATGCAGAGAACAATGCTGAAATCCAAGTTGCACCGCGTGACCGCAACCCACGCCGATCTGCACTACGAGGGTTCCTGCGCCATTGATGAAGACCTGCTCGAAGCGGCAAACATCAAGGAATACGAACAGATCGACATCTGGAACGTAAACAACGGCGAGCGTTTCACAACCTACGCCATACGCGCCGAACGCGGATCGGGCGTCATCTCGGTCAACGGCTCGGCTGCCCGCCGCGCCGCCCCGGGCGACATCCTGATCATCGCCACCTTTGCCATCTACAATGAAGTCGAGCTGGCCAAGTACGAACCTGAACTGATCTACGTCGATTCGCAAAACCGCATTACCCGCCGCGGCCACAAGATTCCGGTGCAAGCCGCCGCCTGACCGAGAACTAATTCACACTCCGCAAAAACCCGCCTGTTGGCGGGTTTTTCTTTTGCGTACAATGACCTGCACAAAATCCTATAAACAGTGGAGACAAATCAATGGGCATTGTATTCGCCAAGACCCCGAAGGGGCAGGACGAAGTTGCCACGCGTTCGGGCGGCCTGTCGCCCCGTGTGCGACGGGTTCTGATTTTCGTCGATGGCAAGCGGACGGTCGATGACCTGCGCGGCATGCTGCAGTCCGACGACCTGCAGCACACGCTGGGCATGCTCGAGGAAGAAGGCTATATCGAATTCTTCGACATCTCTGGCACGCCTCCCGCCGTACCGGCCGGCCAGACGACGCTGCCGTCGATCACCGCCTTCGGCGAACTGCCGGCAACGCCGGACCCGCTGCGCCTGCAGCAGGCA
>CAIXSK010000191.1 GCA_903922075.1 uncultured beta proteobacterium
CTGGTCGAACAACTGACCTTTTACGGCTTCAAGGCCCACACCGCCGACTGGGATGACGCGCCGGAACTGGCCGACGAGCCGCTGGCGCTGATCTTCATCCCGGACCAGGAAAACAGCAGCTATCCACCGCCGGCCGTGGCCGCCATCGAACGGCTGAAGACCCTGTTCGTGACCAGCTATGTTTACTGCCTGTCGGTCCCCTCCTCGCTTGAGGCCATCGTCGGCCTGCAACGGGCCGGGGCCAATGTCTGCGTGCCGGCCGAAATCAAGCTCAGCGACATCCTGTCGCGCATCCTCGATCTGGTCGAAAGCCGCGAGCAGGAAACCCATCGCGTGCTGATCGTCGAGGATTCGCGCACTGCCGTCGCCCACATCCAGCGCGCCCTTGATCTGCACGGTATCGACAGCCGGGCGATCAACACGCCGCTCGCCCTGCTCCAGGCCGCCGCCGAATACCGCCCGCACGCCATCCTGATGGACATGCACATGCCCTTCTGCAACGGCGTCGAGGTCACCCGGGCGCTGCGCCAGGTTCCCGAATACAAGTCGCTGCCAGTCATCTACCTGTCCGGCGAAACCGACATCGCGCAGCAGGTCGAAGCGCTGCGCCTGGGCGGCGACCAGTTCCTGACCAAGCCGGCCAATCCGATCATCCTCGCCTCGGTGGTCAAGACCAAGATCGAGCGCTACCGCGACATGCTGCGTTCCGGCCGCCACGACAGCCTGACCGGACTACTCAACCACTCCGCCTCCAAGGAACAGCTCGAACAAATGCTGCGCCGCGCCCTGCCGGCCGGCCATCTGGCCGTGGCGATGATCGACATCGACCGCTTCAAGCTGATCAACGACAACTACGGCCATCCGGTCGGCGACCAGGTGATCCGCAGTCTGGCCTGGCTTTTGCGCGGCCGCCTGCGCAACACCGACCTGATCGGCCGCTATGGCGGCGAGGAATTCATCGTCGCCCTCGGCGGCGTCGAAATCGGTCAGGCGATCGCCCTGCTCGAACGCATCCGCGAGGACTTTGCGGAGCTGCCGCACGCCCATGCCCGAGGCGCCCTGCGGGCCAGCTTCAGTTGCGGCGTGGCGGCGATTCCCGCCTATCTGACCGGCAGTTCGCTGATCGAGGCCGCCGACGAAGCCTTGTTGCAGGCCAAACGGGAAGGACGCAACCGAATCGTTGCCAGCGGCGCCAAACGGCAGGCCGCCCGCGCCTAATCGGCAGTGTGTAGATGGAACAGGCGCGCCGCGGCGCCCTGTAGATCGGCGCGTTCGTTGCCGTCGGCCGCGTTCAGCGTTTGCGTCGGCGCGTGCAGGAACTTGTTGGTCAGCCGCAACGACAGGTGTTCGAGCACCTTCTCCGGCGCCTCGCCCTTGGCCAGCAATTTCATCGCATGCTCCATCTCGTGCCGGCGCATGCGTTCGGCCGAATCGCGCAGCGAGCGGATGACCGGCACCGTGTCGCGCGACGCCAGCCAGGTCTGAAAATCCTTGACCCGGTTGGCGATGATGGTTTCCGCCTCGACCACGGCGGCCTGCCGGGATTCGAGGCCGCTTTCGACGACCTGGGCCAGATCGTCGACGGTGTACAGGAAGATGTCGTCGAGTTCGCCGACTTCTTCCTCGATATCGCGCGGCACGGCGAGGTCGACCATGAACATCGGCCGATGCCGACGCGCCTTGATCGCCCGTTCGACCATGCCTAGGCCGATGATCGGCAGCGGACTGGCGGTGCACGAGACGACGATGTCGTGGGCGGCCAGATGCTCGGCCAGGTCATCGAGGCGGATGGCCGTGCCGCCGTACTGTTCGGCCAGCGCCCGGCCGCGTTCCAGCGTCCGATTGGCGACGGTGACCTGCTTCGGGTGGCCGGCGCAGAAATGGGCGGCACAGAGTTCGATCATTTCGCCGGCGCCGATGAACAGAATGCGCTGGCCGGCGATCGACTCGAAGATGCGTTCGGCAAGATGGACGCCAGCCGCTGCCATCGAGACGATATTGGCGCCGATTGCCGTCGTGCTGCGCACTTCCTTGGCGACCGAGAAGGCGCGCTGGAAGAGTTTGTGCAACTGGGTGCCGAGGGTGCCGTTTTCCTCGGCGGCGCGCACCGCGTCCTTCATCTGGCCGAGGATCTGCGGTTCGCCGATGACCATCGAGTCGAGACCGCTGGCCACCCGGAAGGCATGGCGAATGGCCTCCGGCTGGTCGTGGGTGTAGATGTAGGGCGCCAGTTCGTCGCGGCCGACCTGGTGGTAATGGGCCAGCCAGTCGATGACGACCTCCGGCGACTCGGCGGCGCAGTAGATCTCGGTGCGGTTGCAGGTAGAGAGGATCGCCGCCTCGCGCACCGGCCGGTCGCTGGTCAGGTCAGACAGCGCATGCGGCAATTTATCGGCGCCAAAAGCCACCCGTTCGCGAATGGCGAGCGGGGCGGAATGGTGGTTGATGCCGAGGGTAAAGATCACCGGGTTGGGCGTAGACGGTCGAAACGGGGGCCGATTATAGCATCCGCCCCGATCTCGCTTTTCTGACCGGGATCAGAACAAAAATGCCTGCTTTTCCGGGGGTGACCGTAGCATTTGCTCGCCACCAAACACTTTCATCTGCCGTGGCCGGAACCAGACCGCCTGGCCGACCGCCAGTTGCAGGGTCTCGTGCCGTTCGCGCGACAGTTCGACTTCGACGATCTCGCTACCGTGCAGCAACTCGATACGGACCACCGGACCGATCGGATGGACGTGCTGGACGACGGCCTGCAGTCCCTCTTCGCTCGGCTGATGGCTGATGTCGATATCGTGCGGGCGGACGAAGGCAGTGGCCTTCTCGGTTGCTTCGTTGCGCTCGACCTCGGCATAGCAGCCCTGCTGCCGGCTGTGAAAGACATTCACGTTGCCGAGGAACTGGTAGACGAAGGGCGAGGCCGGGCTGGAATAGACTTCGTCGGGCGAGCCGATCTGCTCGATCTTGCCGTGGTTCATGACGACCACCCGGTCGGCGACTTCGAGCGCCTCCTCCTGGTCGTGGGTGACGAAAACGCTGGAGATGTGCATCTCGTCGTGCAGGCGGCGCAGCCAACGGCGCAGTTCCTTGCGCACCTTGGTATCGAGGGCGCCGAAGGGTTCGTCGAGCAGCAGCACTTTCGGTTCGACGGCCAGGGCGCGGGCCAGCGCAATGCGCTGGCGCTGGCCGCCGGACAGTTGCGACGGGTAGCGGTCGGCCAGCCAGTCAAGCTGGACCAGGCCGAGCAGCTCCATGACCCGGCGCTTGATGTCGGTTTCCGCCGGGCGCTCCTTGCGCGGCTTGACGCGCAGGCCGAAGGCGACGTTTTCGAACACCGTCATGTGACGGAACAGCGCGTAATGCTGGAAGACGAAGCCGACATTGCGGTCGCGGGCGTGCAGGTGCGTCGCCTCGGCGCCGGAGAAGAGAATTTCCCCCTGATCGGCTGTTTCCATGCCGGCGATGATGCGCAGCAAGGTGGTCTTGCCGCAGCCGGACGGGCCGAGCAGGGCAACCAGTTCGCCGGTCGGGATGGCGAGATTGATGTTGTCGAGCGCGACGAAATTGCCGAAGCGCTTGGAAATGTTGCGGATTTCGATACTCATCAGGTTTTCTCTGGTGCGAGGACGGTATTGAGCATTTCAGTCTCCTTCTTCATCCGCCATTCGACGACGGTCTTGGCGACCAGCGTGACCAGGGCGAGCAAGGCGAGGATGGACGCTGCGGCGAAGGCACCGATGGCGTTGTATTCGTTGTAGAGGATTTCGACGTGCAGCGGCAGGGTGTTGGTTTCGCCGCGGATGTGGCCGGAGACCACCGACACCGCGCCGAATTCGCCCATCGCCCGGGCATTCGACAGGATCACGCCGTACAGCAGCCCCCACTTGATGTTGGGCAGCGTGACGCGCCAGAACATCTGCCAGCCGGAGGCGCCGAGCGACACCGCTGCCTCCTCCTCGTCCTTGCCCTGCGCCTGCATCAGCGGGATCAGTTCGCGGGCGATGAACGGGAAGGTGATGAACAGCGTGGCGAGGATCATGCCGGGCACGGCGAAGATGATCTTCAGGTCGTGCTCGGCCAGCCAGGGGCCGAAGGTGCCCTGCGCACCGAAGAGTAGGATGAAGACCAGGCCGGCGACCACCGGACTGACCGCGAACGGCAGGTCGATCAGCGTGATCAGCAGGCTCTTGCCCTTGAAGTCGAACTTGGCGATGGCCCAGGCCGCGGCGACGCCGAAGACGATGTTGAAGGGCAGCACGGCCAGCGCGATGCCGATCGTCAGCCCAATCGCCGAGCGGGTTTCCGGTTCCTTGAGCGCTTCCAGATAGACCGGCACGCCCTGGGCCAGCGCCTCGACAAAGACGGCGACCAGCGGCAAACCGAGGAAGAAGAACAGGAACCCGAGGCCGATGGCCAGCAAGGCGAAGCGAACCCAGCCCGGCTCCTCTGTCGCGCGCGTCGATTTCATGCCGCCGCCCCCGCCCTGGCCGCTGTTACTTCGAGCGGCTCGTTGTTCTTGTGCCGGTTGGCCGCCCACCACTGCAGCACATTGACTGCCAGCAGCAGGATGAAGGACAGCGCCAGCATGACCACGGCCAGCGCCGTGGCGCCCAGCACGTCGTACTGTTCCAGCTTGGAGATGATCAGCAGCGGGGTGATTTCGGAGACCAGCGGCAGGTTGCCGGCGATGAAGATGACCGAGCCGTATTCGCCGACCGCCCGGGCGAAGGCCAGCGCGAAGCCGGTCAGCAAGGCCGGGAAGATGGCTGGGAAGATCACCTTCACAAAGGTCTGCCAGCGCGAGGCGCCAAGCGAGGCGGCGGCTTCCTCGACTTCGGTTTCAATGTCCTCGATCACCGGCTGCAGGGTGCGGACGACGAAAGGCAGGGTGATGAAGGTCAGCGCGAAAACGATGCCGAGCGGCGTGTAGGCGACCTTGATGCCGAGCGGTTCGAGATACTGGCCGAGCCAGCCGTTGCCGGCGTACAGCGTGGCCAGCGTGATACCGGCCACCGCCGTCGGCAGCGCGAAGGGCAGATCGACCAGGGCATCGACGAAGCGCTTGCCGGGGAAGGGATAGCGGACCAGCACCCAGGCCACGATCAGCCCGAAAAAGGCATTGATCGCCGCGGCGATCAACGAGGCACCGAAGGTCACGCGAAAGGCGGCCAGCGAACGCTCGCCGAGGGCGATGTCGATGATCTGCCCGAAGCCGAGTTCGGACGCCTTGAGGACCATGCCGCCCAGCGGCAGCAGGATCAGCAGCGAGAGATAGACCAGCGTGTAACCGAGTGCCAGGCCGAAGCCGGGCAACACGCGTTGAGTTTTTGCGGACATGTTTTTTTGTTTTTGGCCAAAATTTCGGGGCGACCGTAGCATTTGCCGGGGGAACCCCCGGCAAATGCTTATTTGGCGACGTAAATCTGGTCGAAGCTGCCGCCATCCTTGAAGTGAGTGGCAAATGCCTTGTTCGCGCCGCCGAACACCTCGTCGACCGTGAAGGTCTTGACCGCCGGGAAGCTGCCGGCGTACTTCTTCAGCAACTCGGGGTCACGCGGCCGCAGATAGTTCTGC
>CAIXSK010000192.1 GCA_903922075.1 uncultured beta proteobacterium
CTGGAGTTCATGAAGTACGACCCGAAGGCCCGTAAGCACGTCGCTTACAAGGAAGTCAAGCTGAAGTAATTCGGCTTCTCCGGCATTCGACAAACCCGCCTTTCGGCGGGTTTTGTTTTTTCAGGCTGGCTGCTTGCGCAGCAGGAACAGCCAGACGTAGGCCACGATGCCGGCGAAGACCAGGGCCGACCAGTTGGCCATCGACAGGCCCAGAAACTCCCAGTCGCGGCTGGTACAGAAGCCGGTGGCCAGAAACAGCGACGGCCATTCCATGCCCAGCCAGTCCACCAGGCGCTCGATCAGATTCGGGTCGGTATAGCTGCATTCCGGCGCCAGATGCGGGTAAGCCTGCATCCAGGTCTGGTAGGCAGCAACGCCCGTGCCGAGCGCCGCCAGAGCGCCGATCAGCGTAGCCCACAGCAGACGCGCCGAGGGCAGCGCAAAGCCGAGCAGGCCGAGGGTGCCAATCACGAGGTAGAGCAAGCGCTGGAAGATGCACAGCGGACACGGCGCCAGGTGGTAGATCTGTTGCAGCACCATGCCGGCGGCGACGAGACCGAAACAACCCAGCGCCAGCGTCGCAAACCACGCCCGCAAGGGCACTTTCGAGAAAATCATCAAGGCACTTCCCTAAGTGAACACCAGCCGGGATTCTAAAGCATGGCGCCGGCCACTGCGAAATTGACCCATTTTTCCGGGCGACCGTAGCATGCTGGACCGGCGACCGGCCGGCCGTTAAGATAGCCGAATGAATACACGCATCCTGCTCGTCGAAGACGACGAACGCCTGGCCGAACTGACGGCCGAATATCTCACCAAGAACGATCTCGACGTCAGCATCGAGCCGCGCGGCGATACCGCCGAGGCCCGCATCCTGGCCGAACAGCCCGATCTGGTCATCCTCGACGTCATGCTGCCCGGCAAGGACGGCTTCGAGGTCTGCCGCGCCGTGCGCTCACAGTACCGCGGCGTGATCCTGATGCTGACCGCCCGCGACGAGGATTTCGACCAGATCCTCGGCCTCGAGATGGGCGCCGACGACTACATCGCCAAGCCGGTCCAGCCACGTGTGCTGCTCGCCCGCATCAAGGCGCTGCTGCGTCGCCTGCCGAGTGCTGGCGACGCGGCGAGCGGCGAATCCGACAGCATGGTTTTCGGCCAGTTCAAGATCAGCCAGGCGACCCGTACCGCCTCGCTGGCCGGCCAGACCATCGACCTGACCACGGCCGAATTCGACCTGCTGTGGCTGCTCGCCAACCACGCCGGCAATGTGCTGTCGCGCGACGACCTGCTGCAGGAACTGCGCGGCATCGGCTTCGACGGCCTCGACCGCTCGATCGACGCCCGCATTTCACGCCTGCGCAAGAAGCTGAACGACGACCCGGAAAACCCGACACGCATCAAGACCGTGCGCGGCAAGGGTTACCTGTTCAGCAAGCATGACTGGAACTGATACTCCGCCGCCCGCCTCCACCGGCAAGGAGCGCAGCCTCGGCCTGGCCCGCTCGCTCTTCCGGGTTTCGCTGCCGCGCTGGCGGGGCGGGCGCTACAGCCTGTCCAAGCTGTTCTTCAATTTCTACCTGCTGGCGATGGGTTCCTTTGTCGCCATCGCCTTCACCGCCGATTTCGTCATCTCCACCGCCCAGCGCGGCATCACCGACGACTACGCCCGCCGCTTCATGCGCGGCACGATCACGCTGATCGAGGACGAACTGTTCCGCCACCCGCGTCGGGAGTGGCAAAAAACGATCAAGAGCCTCGACGAGAAATTTTCCTATCGACTGGGCATCGTCGAACGCATGACGCTCGACCGCAAGCTGACCACCGACCAGGTCAACAAGCTGGATGCCGGCGACATCGCCATCGACCACGACGGCGACATCATGTACCACCGCCTCGGCAACTCCAGCCAGGTGTTGGTCGTCGGCCCGCTGGCCTCGAACCGCAACCCGGAGCTCAAGGATCGCCTGCCGCTCGAACTGCGCCTGCGCCTGCTGACCTGGAGCCTGATCGGGGTCATTTTCGCGGTCGCCCTGTGGTTCTGGATCCGACCGATCTGGCGCGACCTCGAAGCCCTGCGGCAAACCGCCCGCGATCTCGGCGACGGTCATTTCGACGCCCGCTCGCCGGCCGCCCGCACGCAACTGTTCGCCCCGCTATCAGACACCATGAACAGCATGGCCGAGCGCATCCGCCAACTGCTCGCCACCCACCGCGAACTCTCCTGCGGCATCTCGCACGAATTGCGCACGCCGATCGCCCGGATGCGCTTTGCGCTGGAAATGCTGACTGAAACCGATGAGCGAGAAGAACGCGAGCGGCTATGGGCGATGATGGAAGCCGATCTCGACGAACTCGACCAGTTGATCGACACCAGCCTGACCTACGCCCGCTTCGAGCGCGAAGCCCCGGAGGCCCACCTGTCCACCGTCAAGTTCGCCGAATGGCTGAGCGACGAGGTCGATGCCGTTCGCCTGCTCGGCCGTCAGCTCGAAGTCTCGGTAGATGCGGAAAAACTGCCGGAAAACCTCTGCGTAGACCTCGACCGCAAGGCCATGCCCTACGCCCTGCGCAACCTGCTGCGCAACGCCTTCAAATATGCCGCCAAGCGCATCTCGGTCAACGCCGAGATGGCCGGCGACAATATCCTGATCCACGTCGACGACGACGGTATCGGCATCCCGCCCGAAGAACGCGAGCATATCTTCTCCGCCTTCACCCGCCTCGACCGCTCGCGCGACCGGTCGACCGGCGGCTACGGGCTTGGCCTGGCCATCGCCCGCCGCGTCCTCGAACTGCACGGCGGGACAGCCACGGCCGATGCCTCGCCGCTCGGCGGCGCCCGCTTCACGCTGACCTGGAAAGCCCACCAATAGCGGATTTGGCGCCGTTACAAAGCGTCACACAAGATCAAAACCCGTTACTTCGGCGCAACGCTCGCGCAACAGACGGCTGGCCGGGGCATCCCTAGAATGCGAGGCATGGAAGAAATCCAAGCCCGTCAAGAGGATGACAAGGAAACGATCAAAATGAACATCAAGCAATTTATCGAAGCGACCCGCCAGTACCTGTTCCCGATGGCCCCGAGCCAACCCGTTCTGGCCACCATTCCCGTCCGCACGGAGCGCTGATGGCCTTTGCGGACAACCTGCCGATCAGCGAGTCGCTTGGCGTCTTCGTCGGCGTCACCGGTTTCGACTGGCTGACCGAAGGCCAGGCCGAACCGCTGAAGGCAGCCATTGCCGCCATCGCCGCCGGTGCCATCATCGCGGTTGCCCGTCAGGTTTTGAATAAGCGCGGCAAGCGCTGACCGATTTACCCTCCTCTCGAATTCCCCCCGATTCGAGAACTCCCTGTTACCCCGCCCTCATGGCGGGGTCTTTTTTTGTCCGGCCGCTTTGTCGTCATGCCTCGGCTGCGCAAAAAGCCCCCCGGTCCTGCCAGGACCGGGGGGCTGACTTCAGGCTACACCGGCGTTTTCAGTCGTTGCCGTCGGGCGGTGCCTCCAGGCAGAAACCGGCGCTGTCGGAGTTACGCCACCCCTGGCTCTGGCTGGCGACGATGGTGCGATCGCGCACGACCAATTCGACCACGTAGCCGCAGTCGACCATGCCGGCGGTATCGAGCGACCAGGTATCGCCGGTGATGGCGGTATTCACGGTTCCCGAACTCGGCACCGTGATCGCCTCGCCCGGATCGTTGAGTCCAGGCGGCTTGACGCCTATCGTATAGCTCAGCAGGTGAAGATCGCGGGCGATGAAACTGCCGCCGATCACCGCGCCGGTCGGGAACTTGCCGCAATTGCCGGTGCCGGTGGTGATGTCGATGCTGGCGCTTGGCCTGGTGTTGTCAAGCTGGATCAGTTGCGAATCGGTGCCGAGGTAATTGCCGCCCGGGTCGTAGCTGCTCAGCGAGACGATCCAGCGCCCGTCGCCAGCCGAATCCCAGTGGCCGAGCAAGGCATTGACGTTGTCGGTGAACGCCTGGTAGGCGAAGCGCTGGGTCAGCGGGTTGGCGTTCAGCTTGTAGGTGCTGCCATCCTGGCGCGTCAGGGTCAGTTCGGTCAGCACCGGCGCCGGGACGCCGCCGCCTTCGGGCGTGACTTCCACCTTGTAGGTGTAGCCGGCGGGTAGCGGCGCGCCCTGCAGGGTCACCGCGGCGCCGAACGGACAGCCGCCGCCGACCGGCGCGTTGTTCAGCGCAAACACCGCATCCGGCGTGGTCATGCCGCTGGCGTCGTCGATCATGCTGACCGGTATGCCGCCGAGGATGGCGATCTTGCCGGCCGGCGCATGCAGCGCGCCGAAGGGGGCGATGTGGATCAGCGTTTCCTCGCGATTGCCCCAGGCTGGCACGTGGTTCGGCGCATTGCCCGGCACCGCGACGTTCCACGACAGGATGGCGCGGATGCGCACGACGACCGGTCCTTGCTGGCAGTGCTTGCGATGGGCCGACAAATCGACTGGCAGGCGAACCGCGTAGTGCACGCCTTCGGCCGGCATGTTGGCCAGGTCGTAAACCCGCACCTGCGCTGTGCCGAGGAAACTTTCGAAGCTGCCGTTGCCGTCAAAATCGGCCCACCAGGAAACGTACTCGGCGCTGCCCGCGGTGCACGGGCCGCCCGAATAGCCCTGGCTGCGTTTGAGCTTGATGACGCCGATCAGGGTATCGGGGCTGTTCGGGTCGAGGCCGATGCAGCCGAGTTCTTCGTAACTGGTATCGCCGTCGGTTTTCGGGAACAGCAGATCGCCGATATTGACCGGGATGTCTATGCCGGGCAGC
>CAIXSK010000193.1 GCA_903922075.1 uncultured beta proteobacterium
TACCTCTCCGACCACCTCGACCAACAGGTCATGCAGGCGTTCAAGCTCCGAGATGGGGAGTGTTCCTTCGAGAACACGACCGTCCCTAGCAAATGCGAAAGCGTCCGAAATCCTTTTCAATCTTGAGCTGTTGCGACTTAAACATTGAATGATATTATTTTTGGCTTTCCAAGTCAAAACAAAGTGCCGCTTCAAGTGTTCAACGCAACGCTTTGTTGTAACGGGTCTTTCATGCCGCAAAAACTGATTCTCGCCTCGACCTCGCCTTACCGTCGGGAACTGCTGGGCCGCCTCGGGCTGCCATTTGAAGTCGCCAATCCGCAAACCGACGAAAGCCCGATTCCCGGCGAGTCGCCGGAGGCCATGGCTTTGCGGCTCGCCGAAGCAAAAGCCAGGGCAGTTATAGGCAGCCATGGCGATGCATTGATCATCGGCAGTGACCAGGTTGCTACGGTCGATGGCAAAATTTACGGAAAACCAGGAAACCACGAACGTGCCGTCGAGCAGTTACGTGCGTTATCCGGAAAGACAGTCAATTTTTTCACCGGCTTGTGCTTGCTGAACGCGGTGACCGGCGAAGCAGACGTCCGGGGCGTACCAATGCTGGTGACCTTCCGCCAACTAAGCGATGCCGAAATCGAAAGCTATCTGCGTCGCGAACCTGCCTATAACTGTGCCGGCTCAGCAAAATCTGAGGGACTGGGGATTGCCCTGTTGCAGAGCATGCGCGGCGACGACCCGAATGCTTTGGTAGGGCTGCCGCTGATTGCCTTGTGCGAGATGTTGCGTCGGCAAGGCGTGGCGGTTCTTTGATGGCCGGCACGCTCTATTTGATTCCGGTCCCGCTCGGTTCAACGCCACCGTCGGATTCGCTGCCACAGACCGTGTTGTTCGCGATCCGTCCGCTGACCCATTTTATTGTCGAGCAGGCCAAGACAGCACGCGCTTTCCTGAAGTCCGCAGGCACCGACAAGCCGCTGCAGGAACTACAGCTTGAAGAATTGAACGAGCATACGAGGCATGATGCCCTGGATCGCTTGCTTGCACCGCTGCGCGCCGGTCTTGATGTTGGATTGCTGTCCGAGGCCGGCTGCCCGGCCATCGCCGACCCTGGCGCAAATCTGGTTGCGCTGGCCCAGCAGGAAGGTATTCGCGTCGTGCCGCTGATCGGCCCTTCCTCGCTGCTGCTAGCCTTGATGGCATCCGGCTTGAATGGTCAGCGCTTTGCCTTTCATGGCTATCTGCCGGCCAAGGAGGTGGAGCGCTCGAAAGTTCTGCGCGAACTGGAGGGCGAGTCGAGAAAGCGCGCACAGACGCAACTATTCATCGAGACCCCCTACCGAAACCGGGCGATGTTCGATGCCATCCTGCAAGCCTGCCAGCCTGCGACGCGGTTGACGGTGGCGACCGACCTTACACTGCCTGGCGAGTCGGTCCTGACACGAACGATCCAGCAATGGAAAAAGCAAACGTCACCCGATATCGAGCGGCGTCCGACAGTTTTCCTGTTGCTGGCCTGAATGTCAGCGCAGACGGACGTTGCCTAGCGCACTTTCCGAAAATCCCTTCCAGAACCCGGCAAAGGTGCTGGCACCGAGTCGTTTGGCAAAGCGTTCGGCAATGTTGTCCTGGACCGAATAATCGAGAACCTTATCGGCCTTGATGACATCCCGAGCCACCGAGTCGACGCTACCATAGTCATCGGCCAGGCCAAGTTGAATGCTCTGCGCCCCGGTCCACATCAGTCCCGAGTACATCTCGGGGGTTTCCTTGAGTCGCTTGCCACGTCCAGTTTTCACGACGTCGATAAACTGCTTGTGAATATCGTCAAGCAACAGTTGGGCATGGGCTTTGTGCTGAGGTGCCTGGGGTGAAAAAGGGTCGAGGAATCCCTTGTTTTCACCAGCCGTCAGCAGGCGACGCTCGACGCCGGCCTTGTCCATCGTCCCGGTGAAGCCAAAGCCATCCATCAGGACGCCGATCGAACCGACAATGCTGGCCTTGTTGACATAGATATTGTCGGCGGCGGCAGCGACGTAGTAACCGCCGGAGGCGCACATATCCTCAACCACAGCGTAGAGCGGCTTGTCAGGATGCTTGCCGCGTAGCCGGCGGATCTCGTCGTTAACAATGCCGGCCTGGACTGGGCTGCCACCAGGGCTGTTGATACGCAGGATGACACCAGCCACATTTTTTTCTTCGAAAGCGGCATTCAGTGCTGTCACCAGATTTTCGGCGCTGGCTTCGCCCTTGGCTTCGATAACCCCGTTCAGATTGACCATGGCAGTATGCCGCACCTGATGTTCGGCACCGCTACCCCAATCGACGACGGCGATCAAGACGACCAGCAGATAGACAAATCCGAGGGCCTTGAAAAAGCTTCCCCAGCGCCGCCGTGCTCTTTGCTCGTCGAGCGCCGCAAAGGCCAGTTTCTCCAGGACCTTGCGTTCCCAGGCACTATCGTTGTTGGGGGATTGGGGGTTATCCATGTTTATCGTCTTGCTCTAAAAAAATCTGACCATCAATCTCGCGCATCGCCAAAGGTTTTAGACCCCTACCCTGACAACGGCCACCGAGACATCTACCCGTATCTGGAGCATAAAGTGCGCCATGAATCGAGCAGATCAAGTATAGCTTGGAATCATCGAAGAATTCGCCGGGTAGCCAGTCGAGTTCCGCCGGAACATGGCCGCATTCGTTCAAATAGCCATAAACACGCCCCCTGAAGCGAACGGCAAAAGCTGATGCCTCGTGACCATACCGGGCCACGGTAAAACGAAAGCCTTTTCCAGCTTCGAGCAATTGCTCACCGGAGCAGATCAGGCGAAGTCCTGCAGCCACTGGTCGAGTTCCCGAACGCTATGCAGGCAGGCCACCGGCTTATGCTCCAGTAGATGATCATGAGGATGAGCACCGTAGGTCACCGCCAGTGCATCGACCCTTGCATTGCGGGCCATCAGCAGGTCGTGCGAGGTGTCGCCGATCATCACGGTCGAGGTGACTGCGATGCCGAATTCTGCCGTCAACTCTTCCAGCATCTGTGGGTGCGGTTTCGAATGGCATTCGTCGGCACAGCGGGTTGCTTGAAACAACTGGTGCAGGCCGGAATGTTCCAGTGCCCTGTCCAGCCCGACCCGACTCTTGCCGGTGGCGATGGCCAGGATATGCCCTGCCGCACTCAGGCGCTCCAGCATCTGCGGCACCCCATCGAACAAGGTAAGCTCGTGGTCGCCGGCTAGATAGTGAAAGCGATAGCGATCAACCATCGCCTGGTACTGGTCAATCTTCAAATCGGGGACGGCATGACGCATAGCGTCAACCAGGCCGAGACCAATGACATGCCGTGCACGGTTGTCGTCCGGTACCGCCAGACCAAGGTCGCGGCAGGATGCCTGAATGGCCTGGACGATGGCACCTGCGGAGTCCAGCAAAGTGCCATCCCAGTCGAAAACAATCAGTTCGTATTTCATCGATTAAGTATGGATTCGAGGTTTTCGGCGGTGAATTCACGTCCTTTTTGGGTATCGACCGTAGCAATATAGCTTCTGATACCGTCCGGCAAAGGGGCGACGCATTCCAGTTCGGTCGCCGTCAGCGGATGTCGGAAGGCCATGCGCCAGGCGTGCAAGGCCATGCGTTTCAGGCCATTCCGTTTGAGTGCCTTGTTCAGGGTGAAATCACCATATTTTTCGTCACCGAGGATCGGAAAACCGAGGTGCGCCAGATGCACGCGAATCTGGTGCGTTCGTCCGGTTTTCAATTGAGCCTCCAGCAGGCTCATTTCAGGCCAGCGCGCCAGCAGGCGAAATATCGTGTGAGATGCCTTGCCCTGTGCATCAACCGATACCCGCCGTTCACCACCTTCGGTCAGATACTTGTGCAGGGGTAGTTTGACGTGCTGGGTATTGTTCATCCAGCGCCCCTTGACCAGCACTAGGTAGCGCTTGTCGGCGCCAGCGCCATGTTCACGGAACATGTCGTGCAAAGCGGTCAGCGCCAGGCGTTTCTTGCCAATGAGCAGGACGCCTGAGGTTTCCCGGTCGAGGCGATGCGCCAGTTCCAGGAACTTGGCCAGCGGCCTTTGTCGGCGCAAGGCCTCGATAACGCCAAAACTAACGCCGCTGCCGCCATGGACGGCAATGCCCTCCGGTTTGTCGATGACCAGCATCGCCTCGTCTTCGTAAATGATCGGCAAGTCGACGCGTTCTTTGGCTGCTTCGTCGACCTCGTTTTGTGGCCGCTCGGCGATGCGAATCGGAGGAATGCGCAGGCTGTCGCCGGAGCAAAGCCGGTATGTGGCATCGACCCGCTTGCTGTTCACCCGTACTTCGCCGCTGCGCAGAATCCGGTAGATGTGGCTTTTCGGAACCCCTTTGCAACGCCTGATCAGGAAGTTGTCGAGGCGCTGCCCCTGCTCTTCTTCGGCGATCACCACGTGAGTGACTGAATTGTTCCCTGCACCGTTCATTTTCTAATATACTGCCTGCGTTCTACGTCTCGGTTTGCAAGAGATGCCGAACCGTCAGACCGTTTGTGCCCTCGCGCTGACAGCGCGACCGCCCTGCGGCAGGCTCGAAGTCTCACCTGCGCCAACTGCGCAGGCCAGGCCAACGTGAAACGACTGGTTAAGTTCACTCACCAAAAGTAGTGATGTTAATGGATAAGCCCACTGTAAGCACGCACGGATTGCCCGTTGCAGGAATTTTCAGGTCGCGCATTTCAATAAAA
>CAIXSK010000194.1 GCA_903922075.1 uncultured beta proteobacterium
AACGCCTGGTTCACCCAGCACCGCGCCGCGCTGGCCGCGGCTTTCCGCCGCCTGTGGGCGACGCCGCTCAATACCCTGCTTTCGCTGCTGGTCATCGGCATTGCGCTGACCCTGCCGGCCTTCGGCTACGTCGCCCTCGACAACCTGCGCGACCTCGGCCGCAACGCCACCGGCGTGCAGCAGATCAGCCTGTTCATGAATCTTGAGGCGAGCAAGAAGGACGTCGGCGAAATCGAAAACCGCCTGCGTCAGGCGGCCAACGGCAAGTGGCGTTTCGTGCCGAAGGAAGAGGCCCTGAAGCGCATGCAGTCCAGCGAGGGCATGGCCGAGATCGTCGCCAGCCTGCCGCGCAATCCGCTGCCCGATGCCTTCATCGTCGAACCGACCAATACCGAGCCGGAGGCCCTGGAAATCCTGCGCCAGGAAATCGCCGGCTGGCCCAAGGTCGCCCACGTCCAGCTCGATTCGGCCTGGGTCAAGCGTTTCGACGCCTTCCTGCGCCTTGGCAAGCTGGCGCTGTGGATGCTGGCCGGCTTGTTCGCCGCCGGCCTGGTGGCAGTGACTTTCAACACCATCCGCCTGCAGGTCATGGCGCAATCGGCCGAAATCGAGGTGGCGCGGATGATCGGTGCGACCGATGGCTTCATCCGCCGGCCCTTTTATTACTTTGGCGCCCTGCAGGGGGCGCTCGGCGGCCTGCTCGCCGCGGCGCTGGTGGTCGGCGCACTGCGCCTGCTGGCCGGCCCGGTCGGCGAACTGGCGACGCTGTACGGCGGCGCCTTCAGCCTGAAACTGCCGGGTATTGCCGCGACGGCGGCATTGGCCGGCGTTGGCGCCTTGCTCGGCTGGCTGGGCGCCCAGCTTTCCGTCAGCCTGTCGCTGCGGAAATTTGACTAGCCGCCGCGATTTTCTCCGCACCGTTGGGGCGGCAGCCCTGGCCGGTTGCGCGCCCGCCGGAAAACCCCCGCTACCGCCGGGCGAGCTGCTCGGCATGGATCACGCGCTCGGCCACCGGCTGCGCGACGGCCAGTTCCCGGCCCCTTCCGAAACCCGCCACACCGGCGTGTTGATCGTCGGCGGCGGCATTTCCGGGCTGTCGGCGGCGTGGCGTCTGGCCAAGGCCGGCGTCGACGACTTCCTGGTTCTCGACATGGAAAGCGAGGCCGGTGGCAATTCGCGCGGCGGGCAGTCGCCGCTGGTTGCCTATCCATGGGGCGCGCACTACCTGCCGCTGCCGACCCGCGAGGCGGTACATGTCCGCGAACTGCTGGCCGAGCTGGGCGTGCTGCAGGGCGACCCGGCCGCCGCCCGGCCGACCTACGACGAGCGCTACCTGTGCGCGACGCCGCAGGAGCGGGTCTATCGCCACGGGCTGTGGGAAGAAGGCTTGCTGCCGCAGCGCGGCATCGACGCCGGCGAACGCGAGCAGCAGCAACGCTTCCACGAGCGCATGGAGGCACTGAAGCAGGCTCGCGGTCGTGACGGCCGGCG
Source organism: uncultured beta proteobacterium (assembly GCA_903922075.1). GTDB lineage: Bacteria > Pseudomonadota > Gammaproteobacteria > Burkholderiales > Rhodocyclaceae > Azonexus. Next base: position 1,492 of record CAIXSK010000194.1, read on the forward strand.
GCTGTTCGCGCTGCCGATGGCGCTGTCGAGCCGCGACCCGGAATGGTTGGCGCTGGACCGGATTTCCTTCGCCCAGTGGCTGCGCGACAACGGCTTTACGGCGCCGACGCTGCACTGGCTGGCCAACTACGCCTGCCGCGACGACTACGGCATGACCCACGACCAGGTCTCGGCCTGGGCCGGCCTGCATTACTTCGCCTGCCGCAACGGCGAGGCGGCCAATGCGTCGCCGGACACGGTGATCACGGCGCCCGACGGCAATGCCTGGCTGGCCCGCGCGCTGGCGCAAAAAGCCGGCGACCGGGTGCTGACCGGGGCGACGGTGTGGCGGATCGAGGAAAACAAGACCAATGCTACGGTCGATGCCTTTTTTCAGGCAAAAACGATACGTTTTGCCGCTCGCCAGGTGATCTGGGCGGCGCCCGCCTTCGTGCTGCCGCGCGTCTGGCCGGGCATCCCCAGCGAACTGAAGGCGGCAGCGCTGGCTGGCGACTACGCCCCGTGGCTGACCGCCAACCTGCATCTGTCCGACCTGCCCGAGGAGCGGTACGGCGCGCCGGCGGCCTGGGACAACGTGTTCTACGACAGCCCCGGCCTTGGCTACGTCACCGCCACCCATCAACTGATTCGTCGCCATTTGCCGGGCACGGTGTTCACCTATTACCGCGCCTTGCACGAGTTGGCGCCGGCCGAGGGGCGCCGGCTGCTGCTCGAAACGCCGCGCGCAGCCTGGGCCGAAGGCATCCTGGCCGAGCTGGAACGGGTGCATCCCGACATCCGCCGGCTGACGACGCGCCTCGATATTTTCCGCAACGGCCACGCCATGCGCCGCCCGGTGCCGGGCAGCCTGTTCGGCGGGCAACGGGAAAAACTGGCCAATTTCCGCAGCCGGCGCATCACGCTCGCCCATGCCGACCTGTCCGGCTTCTCGCTGTTCGAGGAAGCGCAGTATCGCGGGGTCGTGGCGGCCGAACGCATCCGGGGTGGAAATATTTCCTGATTCCCTGCGTTGCCCGCTTGGCCGGTGTTTGCGCCATGTTAATCTTTACTGATATAGAGGTGGAGGCGGCAGAGGGACAAATGGAAAATCCTGGAAGCCCGGGCGAGGCCGGAACGAGTCGCGGCGATTTCGTTCGGAAACTCTGGCTGGGAACCTTGCTGGTCAATCTGTTCGTGTTCGGCATCGTTACGTTGATCATCCAGCGGCACCACGAGAGCGATGTCGCCCAGGCCCTTGCGCAGACCGAGAATTACTCGAAGATCCTGGAAGAGGCCCTGGCCGGCTTCATCAGCAAGATCGACATCACCTTGCAAACGGTCGGCACCGAGGCGGAGCGCCAACTGGCCGGCGGCGGCCTCGACGGCAAGGCAATCGACGCGTTGATCGCCCGGCAGGATGCGCTGATCCCCGAAGCGCTCGGACTGCGCATCGTCGATGCCCAGGGCATCATCCGTCACGCGGTCAATGGCGTTCAGGTGCCCAATGCCAGCGTTGCCGATCGCCCGCAGTTCATTCGCCTGCGCGACGACCCCCAGGCCGGGCTGGTCTTTTCCAAGCCGTTCGCGGGCCGGGCGGCAGACAAATGGCTGATTACCCTCGGCCGGCGCATCAATCATCCGGACGGGCGCTTTGCCGGCGATGTCCATGTCGCCGTCACCGTCGACCATTTCATCGACGTGTTCGCCAAGCTCGATCTGGGCAACAAAGGCAACGTCGGCCTGTGGGACAAGACCACGCTGCTCGCCCGTTATTCGCGGGATGATGCCCGCGGCGCCACGGTCGGCAATACGACCCCGTCGCCCAGCCTGCGGGCGCTGCTCGATTCCGACAAGCGCCAGGCGAGCTACCACGCGCGCTCGGGGGTGGATGGCATTTCCCGGATTTTCTATTTCCGCCAGGTGGGCGATCATCCCCTCTACCTGGTTGTCGGTCTGGCCGATGATGATTATCTGAGCCAGTGGTGGAGTGAGACCTTGGGCACGCTGGGGCTGGCGGCGCTGTTTACGCTGGGTTCGCTGCTGGCGGCGAGGCAGTTCGCCCGCAGCCTCAAGCGGCAGGAGGCGGACCGGGCGACCCTGGCGCGGCAGGATGCCGAATACACGGCCAAGCTGGAAGCCTCGAACCGTGCGGCCGAGGAGGCCTGGCGGCAGAGCCAGCTGATACTCAGTTCGGCGGCCGAAGGCATTTGCGGCGTCGATCTCGATGGCCGGGTGATTTTCCTCAATCCGGCCGCCCGCCGGATGTACGGCTGGAGTGACGACGAGGGCGTCGGCAAGAACCTGCATGCCGAGACGCATCACCATCTGTCGGATGGCAATGTGTTCAGGGAAAACGATTGCCCGGTCTTTCAGACGCTGCGCGACGGGCAGCGCCGGCACGTCGAGGACAGCCTGTACTGGCGCCAGGACGGCAGCTCGTTCGCGGTGGAATTTACCGTCTCGCCGATCGAGCGCGACGGCCGCATCGTCGGGGCGGTCAACGTTTTCCGGGACATCGGCGAACGCAAGCGGATCGAAGCCGAGCTCGAAGACCATCGGCGCAATCTGGAGGAGCTGGTCCAGCAACGCAGCTCGGAACTGATGCAGACCGAGGCGCGGGCCAGCCACATTCTCGATGCCAGTGCCGACGGCCTGTACGGCATCGACCGCGCCGGCATCATCACCTTCATGAATCCGGCCGGTTGCGCCATCCTCGGCTATAAGCCGGAGCAGGTGGTCGGCCGGCTGGCGCATACGCTGTTCCATCACAGCAAGGCGGACGGTTCGCGCTATCCGTCGACCGAATGCCCCAGCTACAACGCCTTGCGCCAGGGCGACAAGATCCGGGTCGACGACGAAGTGTACTGGCATGCCGACGGCCATCCGGTGCCGGTCATGTACGCCACGCACCCGATGATCCAGAACGGCGAGATCACCGGCGCCGTGACCAGCTTCGTTGACGTCAGCGTCCAGCGCGCCGCGGCGCAGGCCCGCGAAGTCGCCCTGGCGGCAGCGGAAAACCTGGCCCGGGTCCGGCGCGAGTTCCTGGCCAACATGAGCCATGAAATCCGCACGCCGCTCAACGGCGTGCTTGGCTTCGCCGACATCGGCGCCCGCAACTATCAGAACAGCGAGAAGGCGCTCGACGCCTTCACCAAGATCCGGACCTCCGGCCAACGTCTGCTCGGCGTCATCAACGACGTCCTCGACTTTTCCAAACTCGATGCCGGCAAGCTGGATATCGAGCAGACCGAAGTGGCGCTCGACATGGTCGTCGACAGCACGCTGGAACTCGTCCGCGACCGGGCCGCCGCCAAGGGGCTGGCCGTCCGGGTCGACCTGGCGCCGGACCTGCCGCGGACCTGCATCAGCGACCCGCTGCGCATGGGGCAGGTGCTGCTCAACGTCCTGTCCAATGCCGTCAAGTTCACCGAAGCGGGCAGCGTGACGCTGTCGTTGTCCCGCCGCGAGGAGATGCTGCTGTTCCGGGTCGTCGATACCGGTATCGGCATGGATGCGGCGCAAATTGAACTGCTGTTCAACCCCTTCCAGCAGGCCGATGCCTCGGCCAGCCGCAGATTCGGCGGTAGCGGGCTGGGCCTGGCGATCAGCAAGCGCATCCTGGAATTGATGGGCGGTGACATTCGCGTCGACAGCCAGCCCGGGGTCGGCACCAGCGTCGAGTTTTTCCTGCCCTGCGTGAACGCCCTGTCGGCACCCACCGAACCGGTGGTCGCGGAAGCCTCTGTCGTGCCCGGCAGCAAGCCGCTGGCCGGCCTGTCCATCCTGGCGGTCGACGACGAAAGCCTCAATCGCTTGATCCTCGAAGAAATGCTCACCGAGTGCGGGGCGCGCGTCGTCAGCGTCGCCGACGGCCGGGCGGCTGTCGAGCGGGTAATCGGCGACGGGCCGGGGGCCTTCGATGTCGTGCTGATGGATATCCAGATGCCGGAAATGGACGGCTACGAGGCTGCTCGCCGGATTTTGGAATTGGCGCCGCAGTTGCCGGTGATCGCCCAGACCGCGCATGCTTTCCGCGAGGAACTGGCGCGCTGCCTGGCGGCCGGCATGGTCGGGCATGTGACCAAGCCGGTCGATGCCGAGACCTTGGTGCGGGCGATCAGGGCGCATCTGCCGGATGCCGTCCGGGGGGGAGCTGGCTGAACTGCGCCAGTCGCCTGCCAAAAGGCTGGCACACCGAACGGTTTTTTTCGATTTTGGCCAAAAAATCGGGCCGACCGTAGCATTCCAGCGGTTCAGCCAGGAACCGTGCTGGCTGATCAGCGCGAAAAGCCGCGCATCACGAAGCCAGATAACGCAGCAGCAGCATCTTCAGATCGTCGGGCTCGACCGGCTTCGAGAGGAAGTCGTTCATGCCCGCCGCCAGGCAGCGCTCGCGGTCTTCGGCGAAGGCGTTGGCGGTCATCGCAATGATCGGCAGGCGGGCCAGTTGTGGCTGCAGGCGAATCTGGCGGGTGGCTTCGAGGCCGTCCATTTTCGGCATCTGCATGTCCATCAGGACCAGGTCGTAGTGCTGTTTGCCGATCAATTCCAGCGCCTGCAGCCCGTTTTCGGCCGTGTCGGCGGTCAGGCCATACTCGCTGAGCAGTTCCAGGGCGATTTCCCGGTTGATGGCCTCGTCTTCGACCACCAACAGGTGGCGCCCGGCCAGCGAATCCTGGACGGCTTGCGGGGTCAGGCCGGCGAAGGTCGAGCGCAAGGCGTCCATGGCGTCGTCGCCCGGTTTCAGGGTGGCGGTGAACCAGAAGCGGCTGCCCTGGCCCGGCTTGCTGCTGACACCGACGCTGCCGCCCATCAGTTCGGCCAGGCGGCGGGTGATGGCCAGCCCCAGGCCGGTGCCGCCAAACTTGCGGCTGGTCGAACTGTCGGCTTGCTCGAAGATGCCGAACAGGCGGCCGATGGCGTCTTCGGGAATGCCGATGCCGGTATCGGCGACCTCAAAATGCAACCTGACGCCGCTGCTGCTTTCCGAAATCCGGCGCACCTTGATCGTGATGCTGCCGCGCTCGGTGAACTTGATCGCATTGCCGGCATAGTTGATCAGGCACTGGGTGATGCGCGTCGGGTCACCGATCAGCGAATGCTCGAACTTGTCCGATTCGACGTGCAGTTCCAGCCCTTTCTCCCGGACGCGCTCGCCGAGTACCGAGACGACGCGCTTGAGGATGCTGTCGATGTCGACCTGCGTTTCGTCGAGTTGCAGTTTGCCGGCTTCGATTTTGGAAAAATCGAGGATGTCGTTGATCACGGCCAACAGGTGCTGGGCCGCGAAATCGATCTTGTCGAGGCGGTCGATCTGTTCGAGCGTCGGCGCGTCGCGGCGCAGCAGGTGCACCATGCCGAGCACGGCATTGAGCGGGGTGCGGATCTCGTGGCTCATATTGGCCAGGAAGGCGCTCTTCGAGCGGCTGGCACTCTCCGCTTCATGGCGGGCGATTTCCAGTTGCCTG
>CAIXSK010000195.1 GCA_903922075.1 uncultured beta proteobacterium
GATCACCAAGGTCTATTCGCATGCCCAGTCGCTGGCCCAGTGCCACGAGTGGCTGAACCACAACCTGCCCGGCGTGCCGCGCATTTCGGTAGCGAGCAATTCGCTGGCCGCGCAGATGGCTGCAGCCGAACCGGGAACGGCGGCGATTGCCGGCGAAGCGGCGGCCGAGCATTACCAGCTGCCGAAACTGGCGGCCAACATCGAAGACGAGCCGAACAACACGACCCGTTTCCTGGTCCTCGGCAAGCACGATGCCGGTGTCTCCGGCCGCGACAAGACCTCGCTGATCATGTCGGCGCCGAACCGTACCGGCGCCCTCTACGAGCTGCTGCAACCGCTGTCCGCGGCCGGTGTCTCGATGTGCCGGCTGGAATCGCGGCCGGCCAAGAACGCCCTGTGGGAATACGTTTTCTACGTCGATATCGAAGGGCATCGCGAAGAGCCGAAGATCAAGGCGGCGCTGGAAAAACTGGCGGCCTATGCGGCCTATCTGAAAGTACTGGGTTCCTACCCGGTCGCCGTCTATTGAGGGAAGCGCCATGAGCCTCGCCGAACAAGCCCTGTCCTATGTGCGCGCCATTTCGCCCTACCAGCCGGGCAAGCCGATCACCGAGCTGGCCCGCGAAATGGGCCTGCCAGTCGACAAGATTCTCAAGCTGGCCTCCAACGAAAACCCGCTGGGCATGAGCCCGAAGGCGAAGAAGGCCGTCGAGGCGGCGATTGCCGGCATCGAGCGCTATCCCGACCAGTTCGACCTGATCGCCAAGGTCGCCGCCTGCACCGGTGTCGGCCAGAACCAGGTGGTGCTCGGCAACGGCTCGAACGACGTGCTCGACCTGATTGCCCGCGTCTTCCTGGCGCCCGGCCGCTCGGCCGTTTTTTCCCAGCATGCTTTCGCGGTCTACCCGCTGGCCACGCTGGCCACCGGCGCCGAGCTGATCTGCACGCCGGCCAAACATTACGGCCACGATCTCGAAGCCATGCGCGCCGCCATCCGGCCCAATACGCGCATCGTCTGGATCGCCAACCCGAACAACCCGACCGGCAATTTCCTGCCCTATCCGGAAATCCGCGCCTTCCTCGAAGTCGTTCCCCGGGAGGTCGTCGTCGTGCTCGACGAGGCCTACAACGAATACCTGCCGCCGGCCGAGCGGGTCGATACGGCCGACTGGATCAAGGATTTCCCGAACCTGGTCGTCACCCGTACCTTCTCGAAAATCTACGGGCTGGCTGGGCTGCGCGTCGGCTATGCGCTGGCCTCGGCCGAAGTCGCCGACCTGATGAACCGCGTCCGACAGCCGTTCAACGTCAACAACCTGGCCATTGCCGCCGCCGTCGCGGCGCTCGACGATCACCTGTTCGTTGCCGACAGCTACGAGCTGAACCGCCGGGGCATGGCGCAGATCGTCGCCGGTCTGAAGCGGCTCGGGCTGGAACATATCCCGTCGCACGGCAATTTCGTCACCTTCAAGGCCGGCGATGGCGCAGCGGTCAACCAGAAACTGTTGCAGCAGGGCGTTATCGTCCGGCCGATCGGCGGCTACGGCCTGCCCGAGTGGCTGCGCGTGACCATCGGCAGCGAGCCGGAAAATGCCCGCTTCCTGGACGCGCTGGAAAAGGCGCTGTAGATGGACGCCGGGTTGCCCGAGTTCGGCAAGGTCGTCGTTTTCGGCACCGGCCTGATCGGCGGTTCCTTCGCGCTGGCGCTCAAGGAGGCCGGGGCGGTGGAGGAGGTGGTCGGTTTCGGCCGCACGCCATCGACGCTGCGCATCGCCCAGGAACTGGGCGTCATCGACCGGGCCGGGATCAACCCGGCGCACGAGATCGGCGATGCCGACATCGTGCTGGTCGCGACGCCGGTGGCGCAAATGCCGGACATTTTCGAGCGCATCGCGCCCTATCTCGGGCCGAATACCATTGTTACCGACGGCGGCTCGACCAAGGGCGACGTTGTCGCCGCGGCGCGTGCTGCCTTCAAGGGCCATATCGGCAAGTTCGTCCCGGCGCATCCGATTGCCGGCGCCGAAAACAGCGGCCCGGGCGCGGCGCGCTGGGATCTCTACCGGGGCAAGAAGGTCGTCGTCACGCCGCTGCCGGAAAACGGCGACGAGCGGCTCGACCGCATCAAGCGCGCCTGGTCGCTGTGCGGCGCCGACATCTACGAGCTGACCCCGGAAATGCACGACCGCGTCTTCGCCGCCGTCAGCCATCTGCCGCATCTGCTGTCCTACGCGCTGGTCCATGACCTCGCCGTGCGCGAGGACGCCGACCTGTTCTTCACCTTCGCCGCCTCGGGTTTTCGCGATTTCACGCGGATCGCCGCCAGTCATCCGGAAATGTGGCGCGACATCTGTCTGGCCAACCGCGAGGCGCTGCTCGGCGAGCTGGACAGCTACCGGGCGCAACTCGACGAACTGCGTCTGGCGCTGGCGCAGGGCGACGGCGAGCGGCTGGAGGAAATCTTCGACATTGCCCGGCAGGCACGGCGGAGCTGGGCCGGCGAATCTTGATCCGCCGCTTGCTCGGCGCGCTGTTGTGCGGGCTGGCCGTAGCGCTCTGGTTGCCGGCCTTTGCCGAGCCGCCGGCCATTTTGCTCGCCAACCTCGATCACGGGCAGGTGGACGTCTCCCGCTATCTGGTCAGCGAAAAGCTCGATGGTGTGCGGGCAGTCTGGGATGGTGAGGTGCTGCGTTTCCGCAGTGGCCGGACGATCAATGCGCCGGCCTGGTTTGTCGCTGGTTTGCCGAAACAGCCGCTGGACGGCGAATTGTGGATAGGGCGCGGCCAGTTCGAGCGGGTATCCGGCATCGTTCGCCAGGCAGTGCCGGATGAGACGGCATGGCGCGAGGTGCGCTACATGATTTTCGAATTGCCCGGGGCGCCCGGCAGCTTCGCCGAGCGGGCCGAACAGATCCGGCGTTTGGTGCGCGATCTCAAGCTTCCGTGGCTTTTTGAAATTCGGCAGTTTTTTGTGCCTGACCGTAGCATTCTGAAAAAACGCCTCGACGAGGTGGTCAAGGCCGGCGGCGAAGGGCTGATGCTGCACCTGGCCGAGGCGCCCTACGTCACCGGGCGCAGCGACGTGCTGCTCAAGCTCAAACCCTGGCAGGATGCCGAGGCCGAGGTGATCGGCCAGCAACCGGGCAGGGGGCGCCACGCCGGCCGGCTCGGCGCGCTGCGGCTGCGTACGCCGGAAGGGCGTGAGTTCATGCTCGGCACCGGATTTAGCGATGCCCAGCGCCAGCAGCCGCCGGCCATCGGCACGACAGTGACTTACCGTTACCGCGACCTGACCGCCAGCGGCCTGCCGCGCTTCGCCAGTTTTCTGCGAATCCGCGAGGAGTGACGGGGTGTTTGCCGGCGTCTGTTTTGCTGTCCTCTGCTGCGCCAAAACGGCCGGGCGGGTAAAATCGAAAAATTATTCCCAAGGTGTAAATCGATGATTCTAGTCACAGGCGGGGCCGGCTATATCGGTTCGCATACCTGCGTCGAGTTGCTCAATGCCGGGCAGGACGTGGTCGTTTTCGACAATTTCTCCAACAGCCATCCGGAATCCCTGAAGCGGGTCGAGTCGATCACTGGTCGCAAGATTCAGCTCGTCGAGGGCGACATCCGCGATCAGGCCGCACTGGAAGACGCGCTGCGCCGTTTCGGCTGCAGCGCGGTCATCCACTTCGCCGGCCTCAAGGCGGTCGGCGAGTCGGTCGAAAAGCCGCTCGACTACTACGACAACAACGTCATCGGCACGCATCGCCTGCTCCAGGCGATGGGCAATTGTGACGTCAAGACGCTGGTCTTCAGCTCATCGGCCACCGTCTATGGCGAGCCGCAGCGCCTGCCGCTGACCGAAGATCACCCGCTGTCGGCGACCAACCCCTATGGCCGGACCAAGCTGGTTATCGAAGACATGCTGCGCGACCTCCATCGTTCCGACCCATCCTGGCAGATCGGCATCCTGCGCTACTTCAACCCGGTTGGCGCCCATGTCAGCGGCCTGATCGGCGAAGATCCGCAGGGCATCCCGAACAACCTGATGCCCTTCGTCGCCCAGGTCGCCGTCGGTCGGCGCGAGCAACTGAAGGTCTGGGGCGACGATTACCCGACGCCGGACGGCACCGGCGTGCGCGACTACATCCACGTCGTCGACCTGGCCATCGGCCACCTCAAGGCGCTGGCTCGTCTGGACGGCCCGCAGTGCTTCGAGGTCAATCTCGGTACCGGCACCGGCTACAGCGTGCTCGACGTGGTCAAGGCCTTTGAAACGGCCAGCGGCCGGCCGGTGCCCTACGAACTGGCGCCGCGCCGTCCGGGCGATGTGGCGTCCTGCTACGCCGATCCCGCTTTTGCCGCCGAACTGCTCGGCTGGCGCGCCGAGCGCGGCATCGACGCGATGTGCGTCGACGCCTGGCGCTGGCAGAGCAGCAACCCCAACGGCTTCCGGGTCTAGGCGAGGTCGCGGCGGATGAGCATCCTGGTCACCGGCGGCGCCGGTTTTATCGGCAGTAACTTCGTGCTCGACTGGCTGGCCCGGTCGGATGAAACAATCATCAACCTCGATGCCCTGACCTACGCCGGCAATCTCGAAAATCTCGCCGCGCTCGACGGCGATGCGCGGCACATTTTCGTCCGGGGCGATATCGGCGATTTCGCGTTGGTCAGCCGCTTGCTGGCTGAACACCAACCGCGTGCCGTCATCAATTTCGCCGCCGAATCGCACGTCGACCGCAGTATTCACGGCCCGGAAGACTTCATCCAGACCAATATCGTCGGCACCTTCCGCCTGCTCGAAGCGGTGCGTGAATGCTACGGTCGGCTCGAAAAAACGGCCAAAAACGAATTCCGTTTCCTGCACGTGTCGACCGACGAGGTCTACGGCTCGCTGGAACAGGACGCCCCGGCCTTCTCCGAAACCCACCGCTATGAGCCGAACAGCCCGTACTCGGCCAGCAAGGCAGCGAGCGATCACCTGGTTCGGGCCTACCACCACACCTACGGCCTGCCGGTGCTGACCACCAACTGCTCCAACAACTACGGCCCCTGGCAGTTTCCGGAAAAGCTGATCCCGCTGGTCATCCACAATGCCCTGGCCGGCAAGCCGCTGCCCATCTACGGCGACGGCCAGCAGATCCGCGACTGGCTTTACGTCGGCGATCACTGCGCAGCCATCCGCCGCGTGCTGGAGGCCGGGCGGGTCGGTGAAACCTATAACGTCGGCGGTCGCAGCGAAAAGGCCAACCTCGACGTCGTCCACACCCTGTGCGCCATCCTCGACGAGCTCAGCCCGCGCCCCGACGGCCAGTCCTACCGGGAACAGATCGCCTTCGTTGCCGACCGTCCCGGTCACGACCGTCGCTACGCCATCGACGCCGGCAAGATCGAACGCGAACTCGGCTGGCAACCGGCCGAGACCTTCGAGACTGGCATCCGCAAGACCGTGCAGTGGTATCTCGATCACGCCGAATGGGTCGGCAACGTCACCAGCGGCGCCTACCGCGACTGGGTCGGCCGGCATTACGGAGGGCAGCACTAATGCGCAAGGGCATCATCCTCGCCGGCGGTTCTGGCACCCGGCTCTATCCCGCCACGCTGTCGGTCTCCAAGCAACTGCTGCCGATCTACGACAAGCCGATGATCTACTACCCGCTGAGCACGCTGATGCTGGCCGGCATCCGGGACATCCTGGTCATTTCGACGCCGCAGGACACGCCGCGCTTCGCCCAATTGCTCGGCGACGGCAGCCAGTGGGGCATCAACCTGCAATACGCTGTCCAGCCCAGCCCGGACGGCCTGGCCCAGGCCTTCATCATCGGCGCCGGCTTCGTCGGCA
>CAIXSK010000196.1 GCA_903922075.1 uncultured beta proteobacterium
ACCTGCCTCGCCATGTCGTGCTCGATCCGGTTCGTTTGCGCCAGGTGCTGCTCAATCTGCTGGGCAATGCCATCAAGTTTACCGAGCGGGGTTCGGTGACCGTCGTTGTCGAGCGGCGACCGGGCGGACCGGGCAGCACTTACGAGCTGATATTCCGGGTGCGCGATACGGGCATCGGCATCCCGAAGGAGAAATGGGCCGGTATCTTCGATTCCTTCTCCCAGGCTGACGGCAGCATTACCCGGCGTTTTGGCGGGACGGGGCTGGGCCTGGCGATCTGCCGGCGGCTGGTCGAGATGTGGGGCGGCGAGATCTGGGTGACCAGCGAGCCGGGCAGCGGCTCCGAATTCAGCTTTACGGCCCGGGCGCAGATTGCCGAGGCGCCGGCGGCGGTGCCTGAAAAAGCGGCAAAGAGCATTGAATTGCCGCGCGGCCTGCGGATCCTGCTGGCCGAGGATAACCTGGTCAACCAGAAGCTGGCCGTGCGTCTCCTCGAACAGCGGGGCTGCCAGGTCAAGGTTGCCAACAACGGTCTGGAGGCGCTCAAGCTGTGGCGCGAAGGCGGCTACGACCAGATCCTGATGGACATGATGATGCCGGAGATGGACGGCCTCGAAGCGACCCGCCAGATTCGCAGCGAAGAGGTGCTGGCCGGCGGCCACATCGCAATTGTCGCGATGACCGCCAACGCGATGGACGGCGACCGTCAGCGTTGCCTGGATTCGGGCATGGACGGCTATGTTGCCAAGCCGATTCGGGTGGCCGATCTGGTCGCCGAATTGGCCCGTTTTGCGCCGTGTCGACCGTCTACCGGCGGCGACGCCGGCTGAATCTGGTAAAATCCATTCAATTCAAAGGGAAAGGCGCCCGCCTTTCCCCTTTCTTTTTTTGTTGGATGCGACGATGACGGCACAAATTATCGACGGTAAGGCGCTGGCAGACGAACTGCGCCAAAGCTTCAAGGCCCGCGTGGAGGCGTTGGCCGCCAAGGGCCACCGGCCCGGGCTGGTGGTCATTCTGGTCGGGGCCGACCCGGCTTCCGAAGTCTATGTCCGCAACAAGGTCAATGGCTGCCTGGCCATCGGCATGCATTCCGAAAAGATCACCTACGAGGCGTCGGTCGATCAGGCCACCGTGCTGAACAAGATCGCCGAGCTGAACGCCGATCCGAACATCCACGGCATCCTGGTCCAGCTGCCGCTGCCCAAGCACTTCGACGAGGAAAAGGTGCTCGAAGCGATCGCCGCCGACAAGGACGTCGATGGCTTTCACGCCGAGAACGTCGGCGCGCTGGCCCAGGGCAATCCGCGCTTCATCCCGTGCACGCCGTACGGCGTGATGAAGATGTTCGAGAAAGGCGGCGTCGACCTGACCGGCCAGGAGGCCGTGGTCATCGGTCGTTCCAACATCGTCGGCAAGCCGATGGCGCTGCTCTTGATCAACGCCGGGGCGACGGTCACCGTCTGCAATTCGCGCACCAAGGACCTGAAATTCCACACCCGCCGCGCCGACATCCTGGTCGCCGCGGTCGGCAAGCCGAAATTCGTCACCGCCGACATGGTCAAGCCGGGCGCCGTCGTCATCGACGTCGGCATCAACCGCCTGCCCGACGGCAAGCTGTGCGGCGACGTCGATTTTGCCGGCTGTCTTGAGGTGGCCGGCCAGATCACCCCGGTGCCGGGCGGCGTCGGCCCGATGACCATCACCATGCTGCTCGCCAACACCATCGAAGCCGCCGAACGAAAGGCCGGACTATGAACGCAGTGCATCAACCCGTCGTCGGCGTCGTCATGGGCTCCGACTCCGACTGGCCGACCATGCAGGCCGCCGCCGTGATTCTCAAGGACTTCGGCATCCCCTTCGAAGCCCGCGTCGTTTCCGCCCATCGCACCCCCGACCTGCTGTTCGATTACGCGGCGATGGCCGGCGAGCGCGGCCTCAAGGCGATCATCGCCGGCGCCGGCGGCGCCGCCCACCTGCCGGGCATGCTGGCCGCCAAGACCACCGTCCCGGTGCTCGGCGTGCCGGTCCAGTCGAAGGCGCTGTCCGGCGTCGATTCGCTGCATTCCATCGTGCAGATGCCGAAGGGCATCCCGGTCGCCACCTTCGCCATCGGCGAGGCGGGTGCCGCCAATGCAGCCCTGTTTGCCGTCGCCATGCTGGCCAACGACAATCCGGCGCTGAATGCCAAGCTGCAGGCCTTCCGTCAGGCGCAGACCGACAAGGTGCTGGCCATGAAGCTGCCGGAAGTGTGAATGCTACGGTAAGCCCGAAATTTTGCCCAAAATTGAAGTGCCGATGAGGTCCCTGTCTTGAGCACCACGATGATTCTCCCGCCCGCCACGCTGGGCATGCTCGGCGGCGGCCAGCTTGGCCGCTTCTTTGTGTCAGCCGCCCACGAAATGGGCTACCAGGTCTGGGTCCTCGACCCGGACAAGAATTCCCCGGCCGGCCAGATCGCCGAGCGCCATTTCTGCGTCGCCTACGACGACTACGTGGCGCTCGACGAATTCGCCCAGGGCTGCGCGGCGATCACCACCGAGTTCGAGAACGTCCCGGCCGATACGCTGGATTACCTGGCCAAGTTTGTGCCGGTGCGCCCGTCGGCGGCGGCCGTCGCCGTCTGCCAGAACCGCATCGCGGAAAAATCCTTCCTGCGCGACAACGGCCTGCCGCACGGCCCGTTCGCTGCAATCAACTGCGAAGACGACATTCGCAACGCCGACCCCGCGCTGTTCCCGGCCATCCTCAAGGTCGCCCGCTTCGGCTACGACGGCAAGGGCCAGGCGACGGTGCATAACGTCGATGAAGCGTTGCTCGCCTTCGGCCACTTCAAGGGCGAGCACTGCGTGCTCGAACAGCGCCTGAGTCTCGACTACGAAGTCTCGGTCGTCCTCGCCCGTGACCAGCGCGGCCGGGTGCAGTGTTTCCCGACCGGCGAGAACCAGCACACCCGGGGCATCCTCGACGTTTCCATCGTGCCGGCGCGGACCACCGGCTGCGTGCGCAGCGATGCCGAAGATGTCGCCGCCCGCATCGCCGAAAAGCTCGG
>CAIXSK010000197.1 GCA_903922075.1 uncultured beta proteobacterium
CCATGCTCGGTGTGGTTGAAGAGGCGGCGGGTCAGTGCCTCGATCAGGCGCTTCTTGGCTTCCAGCGTATCGGCCGGCACCGGGTAGGTCTTGATCCAGTAACCTTCGTAGAGCACGCGTTCCTGACCGTCGATGACACGGCGGGAGCCTTCCTGCTGGGTCGCGGTGTCGGTGGCGTTGGCTTTTGCCAGATGGTGCGTAGCGGTCATGGTCGGGTAACGAATTCCTGTGAGTTGAACACCCGTTTACTGATCAAGCCTAGTTGGACATTGGTAATTATTCAATGTTCCGGACCATGCCGGTGATTAGCGAACGGGAAATTGTACCGCGACAATTAGGCCTTTAGTTATATCTGACCGGTCGAGTTGAAAATCAGCGTGATGCAATTCGGCAATGCGGGCAACAATCGCCAGGCCGAGTCCGCTGCCCGGCTGCTTTCCCTGATCCAGTCGATGAAAGCGGCGGAGCACCAGTTCCCGCGCCTCGGGCGGGATGCCGGGTCCGTTGTCGCTGACCGTGAGCCGGCAGCCGCTCGCGTCGCGGGAGACGCTGACGCGGACCATGCCGCGTTCCGGCGTGTAGCGGACTGCATTGTCCACCAGGTTGCGGATCAGCACCCGCAACCAGTCGGCCTGGCCGGTGACGATGCAGGCCGGGGCGGCGGCCAGGTCGAAATCGAGATTCCTGGCCAGAATCTGCGGGCCGATGTCGGCGCAGACCGATTCGGCGAGCAGGCCGAGGTCGACGGGCTGCGGGTCGGGCAGGCCGGATTCCGGGTCGAGGCGGGCCAGTTGCAGCATCTGGTCGACCAGGTGGGAAGCTCGGGTCAGGCCGCTCTGCAGTTGATCGAGCGAGCGGTCGCGCTCCTCGGCGTCGCGGGCGCGTAGCGCAACCTGGACCTGCGCCAGCAGCGCGGCGAGCGGGGTGCGCAGTTCGTGGGCGGCATCGGCCGTGAAGCGGCGTTCGGCTTCCAGCGTGTGTTCGACGCGTTGAAACAAGCCATTCAGGGCGTCGAGCAAGGGTTTGATTTCCTCGGGGGCGGTCGCCGGGGTCACCGCTTGCAGTTGCTGGGGGTCGCGGCTGGCGATTTGCCTGGCCATGCCATCCAGCGAGGCAAAGCCTTTGCGCGTCACCAGCCACACCCAGAGCCCGATGATGGGCAGGCCGAAAAGGGCCGGCAGTAGCAGGCGCCAGGCGATCTGGCCGATCAGTTCGTCGCGGACATGATGACTTTCGCTGACCTGGACCTGCAGGCTGCGCTCGTCGTTCCACTGGCTGAAGTGTCGCCAGCGCCCTTGCTCGTTCCGGGTTTCCGAAAAACCGTCGGCAGCGGTAATCGGTTCTTCCGGGGCATTGTTCGAGCGCATCAGCAGGCTGCCGTCGGGGCGCCAGATCTGGAAGCGGAGCCGGCGCTGATACTTGTGCATGGCTTCGCCAAAATCGTCGATCTCACCGCCGTCGTTGCCTTCGTGGGCCTCATGGCTGGCGATGGCGAGCAGGGTCTGGCCGGCCTGGGCCAACTGGGCGTCAAACAGTTCGTCGACCTCGTGGTGGGCATCGAGGTAGCTGAACACCATGGTGACCAGCCAGGCGACGGCGACGCCGCCGAGCAGCAGGCTGAGCAGGCGGCGACGCAGCGAGAACCAGACGGTGTTCATCTGGCGATGGTGTAGCCGACGCCGCGCAGGGTGCGGATCAGGTCGCTGCCCAGCTTTTTGCGCAGGTGGTGGATATGCACTTCGAGGGCGTTGCTGTCCGGTTCGTCGCGCCAGCCGTACAGCGATTGTTCGAGCTGGGTGCGGGTCAGGACCCGGCCGGCGTTTTCGAGCAGCATCTGCAACAGCGAGAATTCCCGGCTGGACAGTTCGACCGCTTGCCCGGCCTGGGTGACCCGATGCGCGGCCGGGTCGACCGCCAGGTCGCCATGGATCAGCAGCGGCGCGGCGCGGCCGGCGCTGCGCCGGGTCAGGGCGCGGATGCGGGCGGTCAGTTCGTCGAGGTCGATCGG
>CAIXSK010000198.1 GCA_903922075.1 uncultured beta proteobacterium
CGCCGGCTACGGCATCGAGTACGACTATCACGCCTCCTACACCGAAACCGAGCAGACCACCTTCGCGGCCAGCGGCACCGTGACGACGGCTGATGGCCGGGAAATCGGCTTCCAGATCGAACTGGCCATGTCCCGGACCTACCACGAGGAAACCAACATCAGCCTGCGCCTGGGCGATGCCGCCCGCAAGGTCGATCCGCTGGTGCTCAACTTTGCCGGCAGCGCGACGCAACTGACCGACCAGCGCTTTGCGTTCGACCTGGACAGCGACGGCAACGACGAACAGATCAACTTCGTGACACCGGGCAGCGGCTTCCTGGTCTTCGATCGCAACCACAACGGCCAGGTCGATAACGGCAGCGAACTGTTCGGTCCGACCAGCGGCGACGGCTTCCAGGAACTGGCCACGCTGGATGGCGACCGCAATGGCTGGATCGACGAAAATGACGCGGCATTCGAGCAATTGCAGGTGTGGACACGCGACGGCGAAGGCACGGAACAGTTGCAGTCGCTGGCTGCCGCCGGCGTTGGCGCAATCGCCTTAAGCCGCGTCGATACGCCGTTTGACATCAAAACAGATGCCAATGCAATGCTTGGACATATTCGCAGTTCTGGAATATTTTTGCAGGAATCGGGAACGGCTGGCACAATCCAGCAAATCGACCTGACCGCCTGAAACAAAGGGCGGCAACCAACCAAGGGAATCAAGATGCCGCGCTTTGCCGACTTGAAAATCTGGGTGCGCCTGACCGCCGCCATTTGGGTCGTTCTGGCCCTGATCTGGGCCGGGGCCATCGTGTGGACCACGCAGGTCAACCGGGACACGGCGATCCGCCAGGCCCAGGACTTCGCCAGAAGCATCCACGAAATGACCATGGCCGGCCTGACCGGCATGATGATCACCGGCACCGTCGGCCAGCGAGAAGTCTTCCTCGACCAGATCAAGCAGCTCTCGATCATCAAGGACCTGCACGTCGCCCGCGGCGAAGCCGTCGTCAAGCTCTACGGCCCGGACACCAAGAGCAATCGCGAACTCGATGCGCTGGAAAAGCAGGTGATGACCTCCGGCACGCCCTATATGTCGGTCGAGCAGGCCAACGGCGCCTCCTTCCTGCACGTGATCAACCCGACCAAGGCCTCCTCGAACTATCTCGGCAAGGACTGCATCACCTGCCACCAGGTACCGGACGGGACCGTGCTCGGCGTGGTCAGCATGAAAGTCTCGCTCGACTCGGTCGAAGCTGAAGTCTCCGCCTTCCGCCTGAAGATCGCCGGTGTCGCGCTGGTCGCCCTCGGCGCCCTGTTGGTGATCATCTACCTGATCACCCATCACTTCGTCACCAAGCCGCTCGAAGACCTGCGCAACGGTCTCTCCGACATCGCCCGCGGCGAGGGCGACCTGACCCGCCGCTTGCCGATCAAGGGCAAGGACGAGGTGGGCCAGTCGGCCCAGGTGTTCAACGAGATGATGGACAACTTCAACCAGCTGGTCCGCCAGGTGCGCGATGCTGCCAGCCAGGTTTCCTCACGCGTTTCAGCGCTTTCCGACAACGCCGACCGGGTCACGCAGAGTTCGCAGCAACAGAACGAACGCTCGAATCTGGCCGCTTCCGCCGTCGAGCAACTGGTCTCCAGCATCTCTTCGATCGCCCAGAGCGCCGAGCATGTCCAGCATCAGTCGCAGGAAAGCCTGGCCCGCGCCAATGAAGGCACCCGCAACCTCAACGTGCTGCTCAACGAGATGACGGTCGTCGAAGGCGCGGTCAAGGAAATGGCCGACTCGGTCAACAACTTCGTCCGCAACACCGAATCGATCACGCTGATGACCCGCGAGGTCAAGGACATTGCCGAACAGACCAACCTGCTGGCCCTCAACGCTGCCATCGAAGCGGCCCGGGCCGGCGAACAAGGACGCGGCTTCGCGGTCGTCGCCGACGAAGTGCGCAAGCTGGCCGAAAAATCCTCGCGCTCGGCCAGCGAGATCGACGCCATTACCGCCCAGCTCAGCGCCCAGTCGGTGTCCGTCCGGCACAGCATCGAGGAAAGCCTGGAGCACCTGGCGAGCAGCCAATCGGCCGTGGCGTCGGTCTCCAACGTCCTGCAGGCGACCAACGGTTCGGTGACCGAAGTCGGTCACGGGCTGGACGCCATCGCCTCGGCGACCGACCAGCAACGCCGCTTCTCGGGCGACGTCGAGACCAGCATCGAGGCGATTGCCGGCATGGCCCGCGAAAACTCCGGCACGGTCGAACAGACCGCCGGCGCGGCGCACGACCTGAAGCGCCTGGCCGAAGGCCTGGGCAGCCTGGTCGGCCGCTTCAAGGTCTAACGGCGAGTCGGTAGTCGCTAGTTACTAGTCGCTAGCTATTACCGACTAGTAACTAACAACTCGCCTTACATCGGGCTCAGTTCCAGGCTCAAGCCGCTACCCGGCCGCGCCGGGCCGCCGGACAGGGAGCCGGTGGCGCTTTGCACGGCCGGCAGGCCCTGGGCGGCGGCGATCCGGTTGACTTCGCGCAGGCGCTTGATCATCCGGGCGAGCAGGACGTTGCGCATGCGTTCGACGAGTTCCTCCGACGACAGGGCCATGGCCGCCGCGTTGATTTCCAGGAACAGCGTCGGCTCCAGCGTCACCGCGGTGGCGTGGCGCTGCTCGCTGGCCGGGTGCAGGTAGGCCACTTCGCCGACCGGCTCGCTGGGGCCGAGGCGGCACAGGGCCTTGCCGTCGATGGAGATTTCGACCGAGCCGGAAACGATGACACCGAAGAATTTGTTGCGATCGCCTTCGCGGATCAGTGCGACGTTCGGCTCGACTTCGCGCCAGACGGCAACGCGCAGCACTTCCCAGATTTCGATGTTCTCGAATTCGGTGAAGAATTCCAGCCGGCGCAGGCGCTCGAAACGGCTGGTGTCGTTCGCCGTTTCGTCTTCGTCGAGGATCTGGTAGCGGACGGCCGAGAGATCCTTGGCCATCTCGGCGCCGTTGCGGTAGCGGTTGTAGAGGTCTTTTTCCAGCGCCCGGCGAAGGATGGCGTTGAGGCCTTCTGGCAGATCGGGCTTGAGCGCGGTGACGGCGGGGGCCTCGGTGTTGATGATGCGATAGACCAGGGTCGCCTGGTTGTTGGCGCGAAACGGCAGGCGCCCGGTCAGCAGCTGGAAGAGCAGGACGCCGAGCGAGTAGAGGTCGGTCTTCTGGTTGAGCGGGTAGCCTTTGATCTGTTCCGGCGACATGTAGGCCGGCGAGCCGACGCCCATGATGAAGGTCGAGTCGCGGTCCATGTCCTTGTTCATGTTCAGCGCCAGGCCGAAATCGGCGATCTTCGGCTCGTCGCCAGCGGCGACCATGATGTTGGCCGGCTTGA
Organism: uncultured beta proteobacterium; assembly: GCA_903922075.1. Classification (GTDB taxonomy): domain Bacteria; phylum Pseudomonadota; class Gammaproteobacteria; order Burkholderiales; family Rhodocyclaceae; genus Azonexus. The sequence goes on from CAIXSK010000198.1 coordinate 3,363, forward strand.
TGTCGCGGTGGATGATGCCCTGGCGATAGGCCGAATCGAGGGCCATGCAGCACTTGAAGATGATGCTGATGGCCCGGTGCATGGGCAGCAGCTTGTCGATCCGGGTGTGCTCTTCGAGCGAGAAACCCTCGACGTATTCCATGGCCAGATAGGCGAAGTCCTCTTCGACGATGGCTTCGTGAACACGGACGATATTCGGGTGATCGAGGCGTTTCGAGACCATCCCCTCGTTCTGGAACAGCTTGCGCATGCGCCGGGACATCGCGGCGCAATCCTTGCCGAAGCGGATGACCTTGACGGCGACCTGGCGGCTGGTATCGGGGTCGTCGCAGAGATAGACCGTGGCGGTCGCCCCCTTGCCGAGTTCGCGCACCACGCGGTATTTGCCGATCGTTTCCATTCGGGATGGCTGGAGAAAATGAACCGGTTTATCGTAGCACGGTGCCGCGGGTACCGGCAGCGCTTTCCGTGCCAAAGAAATTTTCGGCGCCCCCTTGAAAGTCGGTTTTTCGGCCCCAACTACCGAAACAGCTTTTTTGGAGAAATGCGCATGTCCAACCCCGAAAACGCCCAGGAAGCCATGCTGGGCAATCAACCTGCCACCGAACCGGTGGTCGAGCCGACCGCCGAAGTCCACACCGACACCTTGCCGAGCATCGAGGAGCAGTTCCGCGCCCTCGAACTGCAGGCCGCCGAACACTACGACGCCTGGCTGCGCGCCAAGGCCGAGGGCGAAAACATCCGCCGCCGCGCCCAGGACGACATTTCCAAGGCGCACAAATTCGCCGTCGAGAAGTTCGCCGGCGAACTGCTGGCCGTCAAGGACAGCCTGGAGGCCGCCTTGGCCGTTCAGGAACAGACCGTGGAGAGCTTCAAGTCCGGCGTCGAGCTGACCTTGAAGCAGCTGGTCGCTGCCTTCGACAAGAACGCGCTGGTCGAGGTCAGCCCGGCCGGCGAGAAGTTCGATCCGCACAAGCACCAGGCGATCGGCATGGTCGACTCCGAGCAGGAAGCCAACACCGTCGTCACCGTGCTGCAAAAGGGCTACATGATCGCCGACCGCGTGCTGCGGCCGGCCCTGGTCATGGTTGCCAAGGGCAAATAATCATTTCGATTTTGGGCATTTTTTCAGGCCGACCGTAGCATTTCACTTGAAATCGGCCTGAGCGCCCCCAATTCACGAACATCAGCAATCCACCTCTTAGGAAAGACATCATGGGCAAGATCATCGGCATCGACCTCGGAACGACTAACAGCTGCGTCGCCATCATGGAAGGCGGCCAGCCCAAGGTCATCGAAAACGCGGAAGGCGCACGGACCACGCCGTCCGTCATCGGCTACACCGAAGACGGCGAAATCCTCTGCGGCGCCCCGGCCAAGCGCCAGGCCGTCACCAACCCGAAGAACACGCTGTACGCCGTCAAGCGCCTGATCGGCCGCCGCTTCGAAGAGAAGGAAGTGCAAAAGGACATCTCGCTGATGCCCTTCAAGATCGTCAAGGCCGACAACGGCGACGCCTGGGTCGAAGCCCGCGACAAGAAGATCGCCCCGCCGCAGGTCTCGGCCGAAGTGCTGCGCAAGATGAAGAAGACCGCCGAAGACTACCTCGGCGAGGAAGTCACCGAAGCGGTCATCACCGTGCCGGCCTACTTCAACGACAGCCAGCGCCAGGCCACCAAGGACGCCGGCCGCATCGCCGGTCTCGACGTCAAGCGCATCATCAACGAGCCGACCGCCGCCGCACTGGCCTTCGGCATGGACAAGGTGTCCGGCAAGGACAAGAAGATCGCCGTCTATGACCTCGGCGGCGGCACCTTCGACATCTCGATCATCGAAATCGCCGACGTCGATGGCGAAAAGCAGTTCGAAGTGCTGGCCACCAACGGCGACACCTTCCTCGGCGGCGAAGACTTCGACCAGCGCCTGATCGACTACATCATCGACGAATTCAAGAAGGAATCCGGCGTCAACCTGAAGGCCGACGTGCTCGCCCTGCAGCGCCTCAAGGAAGCCGCCGAAAAGGCCAAGATCGAGCTGTCCTCCAGCCAGCAGACCGAAGTCAACCTGCCCTACATCACC
>CAIXSK010000199.1 GCA_903922075.1 uncultured beta proteobacterium
CCCGCACGCCAACACCATCCTGATCAATCGCTCCGAAAAGTTCGGCCTCGCCCAACTGCACCAGCTGCGTGGCCGCGTCGGCCGTTCGCACCACCAGGCCTACGCCTACCTGCTGGTCCAGGACGAAAAGGCGATGACCAAGCAGGCCAAGCAGCGGCTGGAAGCGATCCAGATGTCCGAGGAACTCGGTTCCGGCTTCTTCCTGGCGATGCACGATCTGGAAATCCGCGGCGCCGGCGAGGTTTTGGGCGACAACCAGTCGGGCGAGATGCAGGAAGTCGGCTTCAACCTGTTCACCGAAATGCTCAACCGCGCCGTGGCGCACCTCAAGCAGGGCAAGGCCATCGACACGGTCGATCTGACCCAGCCGCTGGGCATCTCCACCGAAATCAACCTGCGCACCCCGGCGCTCTTACCCGACGCCTACTGTCCGGACGTCCACGAGCGCCTGACGCTGTACAAACGCCTTGCCAACTGCGAATGCACCGAGGAAATCGACACCCTGCAGGAAGAACTGATCGACCGCTTCGGCGAACTGCCGCTGCAAGGTCAGTCGCTGCTCGCCACGCACCGCCTGCGCATCCTGGTCAAACCGCTGTGCATCCAGAAGCTGGATGCCTCGGCCGATCAGATCCTGATCCAGTTCGGACCGGAGTTTTCCAAGAACCCGCCTATCGATCCGATCAGGATAATCAATTTGATTCAGAACAATCGCAGCTATAAGTTGTCTGGACAGGATAAAATTTCCCTTTTACGCCACTGCCCGGCCTTGAGCGACAAGGTCGCCGCGGTGAAAGACATGATTCGTGAGCTGACCAAATGACCAAATCCCTTGAAAACGTAAACGTATCCGCCTTCGATGAAATGCCGACCCCGGCGGAAATCCACGCCCACCTGCCGATCTCGGAAAAAGCCAGCAAGACTGTCAATCACGGCCGCAACGAGCTGCGCCACATCCTCGACCGCAAGGATCACCGCCTGTTCGTCGTCGTCGGCCCCTGCTCCATCCACGACCCGGTTGCCGGCATGGACTACGCCCGCCGCCTGAAGGCCCTGGCCGATGAAGTCGGCGACGTACTGCAGATCATCATGCGCGTCTATTTCGAAAAGCCGCGCACCACCGTCGGCTGGAAGGGTTACATCAACGACCCGTTCATGGACGACTCCTTCCAGGTCAACGTTGGCATGGAAAAGGCCCGCGACTTCCTGCTCCAGGTCAATGAACTCGGCCTGCCCGCCGGCACCGAGGCGCTCGACCCGTACGGCCCGCAATACTACGGCGACCTGATCACCTGGACCGCCATCGGCGCCCGCACCACCGAATCGCAGACCCACCGCGAAATGTCGTCCGGCCTGTCCACCCCGGTCGGCTTCAAGAACGCCACCAGCGGCGACCTGACCGTGGCCACCAACGCCATCCTCTCCGCCTCGCGCCCGCACTCCTTCCTCGGCCTGAACAACGACGGCCGCGTCGCCATCGTCCGCACCAAGGGCAACCCGCACGGCCACATCGTGCTGCGCGGCGGCGAATCCGGCCCGAACTACGACACCGTGTCGATCGCCGTCGCCGAAGCCGCCATCGCCAAGGCCAAGCTGCCGGCCAACATCGTCGTCGACTGCTCGCACGCCAACAGCTCCAAAAAGCCTGAACTGCAGCCGCTGGTCATGGCCGACGTGGTCAACCAGATCCGCGCCGGCAACAAGTCCATCCTCGGCGTGATGATCGAATCCAACATCGAAGCCGGCAACCAGTCGATCCCGGCCGACCTCAGCCAGCTTAAGTACGGCTGCTCGGTCACCGACGGCTGCATCGGCTGGGAAACCACCGAAAAAACCATCCGCGACGCCGCCGTGCTGCTCCGCGACGTGCTGCCGGAACGGCTGGCCTAAGGCAAAACGACGATGCCGACCATCAGCCAGTTCTTCGGCATCGTCATCCAGATGTTCTGAGCGGAACAGAAGAGAGTCTGGATCCATGCCTAGCCAAACAGCAATCCAGGAAAACTCAGCCGCTGGAGTAACCCCCGTAGCGCCATGGCGTATCCAGGCCGTTTCAGTGCTGCCGGATTTTCAGCTGACACTGACGTTTCGCGACGGCCTGACCGGCATCGCCGATTTTTCCGCGATAAAAACAAGCAAAAGCAGCGGCATCTACGCGCCGCTGGTCGATCCGGATTTCTTCGCGCAAGTACAAATCGAATTGGGTGTTCTCGTCTGGCCCAATGGAGCGGACCTTGACCCCGCTTGGCTGCACGAAAATCTGTCAGGGGGCAAGACGTGGTCTGTACCTTTTTGACTCCGAGTCCAGGATACATGGCGCTTGCGCCTCATACCCTGGCGCCACACCATGTTGCACCGCCATCCATCCTCGGTAACAGTCCGCCAACCACTTCCCAAAGCTGCTCTGGCTGGTCTTCTTCGGCTGAAGCGCCAACCAGGATGGATGGCAGTTTTCCAGAATGGATGGCGAATTTGCCATCGACTTCACGTTCTTCAACATAGAGTGCTCCAGCGCTAAACCGAAGAGCAACCGGCTAGGATAGCAAAATACTGTGTATTTATACAGCCACGAAAAACTGCTAAAGTGCGGAGCACGGTTTGAGCGACGGATAACGAAGTTATACGC
>CAIXSK010000200.1 GCA_903922075.1 uncultured beta proteobacterium
ACCGACCGCGCCGCGGTCGGCGAACTGATCACCATGCGCGAATTCGTCGACGTCATCGTGCCGCGCGGCGGCAAGGGCCTGATCGCCCGCCTGCTGGCCGAAGCCCGCGTACCGATGATCCAGCACCTGGACGGCAACTGCCACGTCTATCTGGAAGAGGAAGCCGACCCGAACAAGGCGCTGAAGATCGTCGAAAACGCCAAGACCCAGCGCTACGGCACCTGCAACACCGCCGAATCGCTGCTCGTCGACCGCGCGGTCGCCGCCATGCTGCTGCCGCCGATCGCTGCCATGCTAACTGCCAAGGGCGTCGAGATCCGCGGTTGCGCCGAAACCTGCGCGCTGGTTCCGAACGCCGTGCCGGCCACGGAAGAGGATTACTACACCGAGTACCTGGCGCCGATCATTTCGGTCAAGGTCGTCGCCGGCATCGACGAGGCGATCGCCCACATCAACCAGTACTCGTCGCACCACAGCGAGGCCATCGTCACCGACAACCACCCGAAGGCCATGCGCTTCCTGCGCGAAGTCGATTCGGCCTCGGTCATGATCAACGCCTCGACACGTTTCGCCGACGGTTTCGAATACGGCCTGGGCGCCGAGATCGGCATCTCGACCGACAAGATCCACGCCCGTGGCCCGGTCGGCCTGGAAGGGCTGACCAGCCAGAAATGGGTGGTACTGGGCGACGGCCACGTTCGGGGCTGACCCACCGCTTGGGCAAGCCGGCCACGTGCCGGCTTTTTTGATTTTGGCCTTTTTTTCGGGCCGACCGTAGCATTTACCTCAGTGAGGCCCACATGAGCGAAAACACCTACCAGGCCGTCGTTGCCGCGCCCGGCTTCGCCCTCGGCATCCGCTGCAGCGACGACGAAATCACCGCCATCGACTTCATCGAGCCGCGTCCGGAACAGGCGCCGACGACGCCACTGGCCGCCGAGGCAGTGCGCCAGTTGCACGCCTACCTGGCCGATCCGAACTTCGTCTTCGGCCTGCCGCTACGCCCGGCCGGCACGACCTTCCAGCGCCGGGTCTGGGCGCAGATTTCGGCCATCCCGACCGGCCAGACGCACACTTACGGCCAACTGGCCAAGAACCTCAAAAACGCCGCGCGCGCCGTCGGCCAGGCCTGCGGCGCCAACCCTTACCCGCTGGTGATTCCCTGCCACCGCGTCGTCGCCACCGGCGGGGGGATGGGCGGCTTCGCCCGCGAGCGCGGCGGCTTCCTGCTCGACATCAAACGCTGGCTGCTGACGCATGAAAACAGCCTCCCCGGCTGACCTCGCCGAGATCGACAACTTCTGTGATGCCCTCTGGCTGGAAGACGGCCTGGCCAAGGCAACGCTGAGCAGCTATCGCTCCGATCTCGGCCGCCTGGCGCTGTGGCTGGCCGACAACGGGCATGAACCCTTGCTCGATCTGCGCGAAACGACGCTGACCGCCTTCATCGCCCACCTGGCGCGGCAGACCCGCGCCACCTCGCAGGCCCGCTACCTGTCCACGCTGCGCCGCTTCTACCGCTGGCAGATCGGCCGCGGCCGCATCGTCGCCGACCCGACGCTGAAGCTGGCCAATCCGAGCCGACCGTCGCGCCTGCCCAAGGTGATGTCGGAAAAGCAGGTCGAAGCCCTGCTCGCCGCCCCCGACCTCGACACCCCGCTCGGCCGGCGCGACCGCGCGATGCTCGAAACCATCTACGCCACCGGCCTGCGCGTCTCGGAGCTGGTCGGCCTGCGCCTGCACGAAGTCAGTCTGGCCGACGGCGTGCTGCGCGCGCTCGGCAAGGGCAGCAAGGAACGCCTGGTGCCGCTCGGTGAACTGGCCATCGAGTGGATCCAGCGCTACCTCGACGAGGCGCGGCCGGAAATTCTCAACGGCCAGACCAGCGACGACCTGTTCGTCACCGCCCGCGGCGGCGCGATGACCCGCCAGGCCTTCTGGCAGCTGGTCAAACGCTACGCGCTGGTCGCCGGCATCGCCCCGGACAAGCTGTCGCCGCACGTGCTGCGCCACGCCTTCGCCACCCACCTGCTCAACCACGGCGCCGACCTGCGCGTCGTCCAGCTGCTGCTCGGCCACGCCGACATCTCGACCACGCAGATCTACACCCATGTCGCCCGCGAACGGCTGAAGAGCCTGCACGCCGTGCATCACCCGCGCGGCTGACATCGGCATTCCCCGATCCACTGCTTGCGCCTATCATTGGGCATCCAAACTCGAAGAAAACGGGCCCTACCATGAATCAACTGCTCCTCCCGCTCGGCCGCATCGCCGGCTTCGTCGGTTTCTTCATCTGCCTGGCCAGCGGCCTTGCCCGCCTGGCAGGTGTTTACGGGATCATCGGCTTCGAGATGCTGACCCTGCTGCAAGCCGGCATCGGCGCCATGGTTTTCGGCTGCTTCTGCCTGCTGCTGCGCCTGACCGACGACGCCAAAAAGGCATCCAGCGGATAAAATCCGCAATTTCGTCCGCCATTCATGAGCAAAGCCGAACACGCCCCGGAGACCCAGGCCACCAAGTTCCTCAAGGCCCACAAGATCCCCTTTTCGCCGCATCTCTACGCCTACGAAGAACATGGCGGCACCAAGGTCTCGGCCCGCGAACTGAATGTCGACGAACACGCCGTGGTCAAAACGCTGATCATGGAAGACGAGCATGCCAAGCCGCTGATCGTGCTGATGCACGGCGACTGCAAGGTGTCGACCAAGGAACTCGCCCGACAGGCCGGGTGCAAGAAGGTGGAGCCCTGCAAACCGGAGGTGGCCAATCGCCATAGCGGCTACCTGGTCGGCGGCACCAGCCCCTTTGGCACCAGGAAGCCAATGCCGGTATTTATTGAGAAGAGCATCCTCGATGAGTCCCTCATTTACATCAACGGCGGCAGACGCGGCTTCCTGGTCGGCATTCACCCGCATGATTTGATGAAAGCGCTGCAAGCCAAGCTGGTTGAGGTCGCCCTGCCCGGCTAGCAATCTGTCGGTCCCGGGCCGGCAGTTCAGTGGAGCGATTTGCGCCACGGGGAAATTTCCCCCTGGTGTCACACGCCGGTCACGCACACTCGTGACAATGCGCGCCCGCGCTCCACCTGTCTGCACGCTCATGAAAAACTCCCTCTCCACCCTGCTCGGCAAATACCGTGGCCTGGTGCTGGCCATCGGCCTCTTTCTCGCCATCGACGCCGGCGTGGCCCTGGTCAATATCCAGGCCTCGCGCCAGATCGAGGCCGATACCCACCAGGTCAATGCGGCCGGCCTGCTGCGCACACACGCCCAGCAACTGACCAAGGGCCTGCTCACGCTGGAGCGCGACCGCGCAGCGGGCAACCTGATGCAGTCCAGCCTGGCCGAGATCGCGCAGGCGCGGCTGGGCTTCAACGACGCCGCCCAGTCGCTGCAAAACGGGCTGGGAGAAGCCGCCCGGCGCAGCCTGCCGATCGGTGACAGCGAGCTTCGCGAAGCGGCCGGCGAGGCCCTGGCCCAGGTGGTGCAGACCTGGGGACCAATCGACCGTGAAGTGGAACCGCTGGTCGGCAACGCCGAACTCGACGACGAGGCGCTCAGCATCGCGGTGCAAAAGGCGGTCACCCGCAACAACCGGCTGACCCAGCAGGCCGATGCGCTGGCCGGTGCCATCGAGGCGATGGCCCGCGACAAGGCGGCCAGCATCCGTCAGGTGCAGGCGGCTGCGGTGGGCCTCGCTTTCCTCAACTTCGTCGCCATCGTGCTCGTCTTCATCGGCCGGCTGTCGCGCAGCGACCGCGAAACCACGGCCGCCCGCGAAGAAACCGGCCGCATTCTGGGCAGCGTGCGCGAAGGCCTGTTCCTGCTCAGCCAGGACGGCACCGTTGCTCGCCAGCGCTCGGCCTCGCTCGATGCCCTGCTTGGCGCCCGCCTGCAGCCGGGCAGCCGGTTCGATGCCTTTCTCGCCCAGAGCCTGCCGGCCGAGACGGTGGAGACCGCGCGCGATTACATCGACCTGTTGTTCAACCAGCGCATGAAGGAAGGCCTGCTGCGCCAGCTCAACCCGCTGTCGGAGGCGGCGCTGCTCTCCGCCTCGGGGCTGTCGGCCTCCCATCTCTCCTTCCAGTTCGACCAGATTCGCGAAGACGGGAAGGTGGTCGCGCTTCTGGTCAGCGTCAGCGACATTTCGCAAACCATCCGCCTGACCGCCGAACTCGCCGGGGCCGAAGCCCGGGCGGCGCACGAGGTGAGCCTCCTGCTCGGCGTACTGGAACACGATCCGCGCACCGTGTCGGCGTTTCTCGAGCGGGCGTGCGAATCGCTGCAAACGGTCAACGACGAACTGCAGGCCTTTCAGCCCGGCATGGCGAGCAGCAGTCCGCTGGTCAACCGGATCGCCCGCATCGTGCATGGCCTCAAGGGCGAAGCCGGGGCGCTGGGCTGCGCCAGCCTCGCCCAGGCCACCCATCTTTTCGAAGACGTGCTCTCGCCGCTGCGCCACCGGCCCGGATTGTCGGGCGAAGACCTGATCCCGGTCGCGGTCGGCCTCAACGACCTGCTGGCCGAGGTACGCAAGATCGAGGCGGTGATCGAGCGGGTGCGCCGGTTTACCGAACAGGCCCCGCCGCTCGATGGCCTGGTCGACAATCCGCTGGCCGCGGCCCTCAAGCGGATCGAGCAATTTGCCAGCAAGGTGGCGCACGATCTCGACAAGGCGGTGCGGCTGGAAACCCGGCTTGAAGGCGTGACGAGCCTGCCTGATCATCTGCAGGAAGCCGCCGATCTGGCGCTACCGCAACTGGTGCGCAACGCCATCGCCCACGGCATCGAGTTGCCGGCCGAACGCCTGCGCCAGGGCAAACCCGGCATCGGGCTGGTGCGGGTCGAGATCAAGCACAAGGCCGGCGGCAAGCTGGTGATCAGCGTGCATGACGATGGCCGCGGCCTGACCCCGGCCGCCGTGCGCGAGGTGATCCGCACCCGCGATCTGCTGCCCGCCGAGACGGTGGAGGCAATGAGCGATCATCAGGTGGTCGCCCAGATCTTCAGCCCCGGCTTTACCTCGCTGACGGCAGCCAACGAACACGCCGGGCGGGGCGACGGCCTGGCCGTGGTGCGCGAGGTGGTCCATCGCCTCGATGGCCGCCTCAAGATCAAGTCGGTGCCGCATTCCCATACCCGTTTCATCCTCCAGTTCGAGGCTGCCTGATGCTCCCAGTATCGTCCCCTGTATCAA
>CAIXSK010000201.1 GCA_903922075.1 uncultured beta proteobacterium
CTGGTTGACGACCAGGCGCGACGAGATGTCCATGATGTGCTCGCAGGCGACCAGCTTGTTGGCCTTCAGCGTGCCGCCGGTGGACACCAGGTCGACGATGGCGTCGGCCAGGCCGGCCAGCGGCGCCAGTTCCATCGAGCCGTAGAGCTTGATCAGGTCGATATGGACGCCCTTGGCGGCGAAATGCTCGCGTGCCGTCTGGGTGTATTTGGAGGCCACCTTCAGGCGATTGCCCTGGCGCACGGCGCTGGCGTAATCGAAGCCCTCGGGGATGGCGACCATCATCCGGCACTTGGCGATCTTCAGATCGAGCGGCGCATAGAGGCCTTCGCCGCCGTGCTCGATCAACACGTCCTTGCCGGCCACGCCGAGGTCGGCGGCGCCGTACTGGACATAGGTCGGCACGTCGGTGGCGCGGACGATGACGACGCGGACATCCGGCTTGTTGGTTTCGATGATCAGCTTGCGGGAAGTTTCCGGGTTTTCGGTGGGCACGATGCCGGCGGCGGCGAGCAGCGGCAGGGTTTCATCGAAAATGCGGCCCTTGGAGAGTGCGATGGTGATGCCGGTCACGGGATTTCTCGTGGCAAAAGAATGATTTTACCGCAAAGCCGAAAACGGCCGGGCAGAAAAGCAAAAAGCCCGGCAAGCCGGGCTTTCTTGATACAGGCGAATCTCGCTGGCTTATTCGGCCGGGCGGATGTTGGCAGCCTGCTTGCCCTTCGGGCCATTGACCACGTCGAAGGTCACCTTCTGGTTCTCGGCCAGGGTCTTGAAACCGTTGCCTTGAATAGCGGAGAAGTGAGCGAAGAGGTCTTCACCACCTTCAGACGGGGAGATGAAACCGAAACCCTTGGAATCGTTGAACCACTTGACGGTACCATTTGCCATTTTGATAGCTTCCTAAAAAATAAACGGGCTTGCGCCACAAAAATACGAGACCAAGACCGAGGAGCTGACAAACCGTCGTACGGCGCAGGAACAAAACACTGCCTGGAAATCCCGAGCTTCGGAGTATGGGCCAGCTTTTCGAATCCGCCAAGTGTTTTTTACGGAATGCTACGGTCGGCCGAAAAAAATGGCCAAATTCAACATTCCGGCAACAGGCCGACGCGATCAATGCACCCGCTTGACCGAGGCGCCCAGCTTGGCCAGTTTCTCTTCTATCCGCTCGTAACCGCGGTCGAGGTGATAGATACGGTCGATCAGCGTTTCACCCTGGGCAACCAGCGCGGCAATGACCAGCGAAGCCGAGGCGCGTAGGTCGGTGGCCATCACCGTGGCGCCTTCCAGGCGATCGACGCCGCGGACGATGGCGTTGTTGCCTTCGATCTGGATGTTGGCACCGAGGCGCATCAACTCGTTGACGTGCATGAAGCGGTTTTCGAAGATGGTTTCGCGGATGGTCGCCACGCCGTCGGCAACGCAGTTAATGGCCATGAACTGCGCCTGCATGTCGGTCGGGAAGGCCGGGTACGGCGCCGTGCGCAGGCTGACCGCCTTCAGGCGCTTGGGGGCGACCAGGCGGATCGCATCGCGTTCGACGGTGATGTCGCAGCCGGCATCCATCAGCTTGTCGACGACGGTGTCGAGGTAGGCGGCCGAGGTTTTCAGCAGGCGGATGTCACCGCCGGTGATCGCCGCGGCACACAGGTAGGTGCCGGTCTCGATGCGGTCCGGCATGATCGCATGCGTCGCGCCGTGCAGCTTGTCGACGCCCTGGATGCGGATGACGTCGGTGCCGGCGCCGGAGATGCGGGCGCCCATCGACACCAGGCAGTTGGCCAGGTCGACGACTTCCGGCTCGCGCGCGGCGTTTTCGATAATCGTTTCGCCGTCGGCCAGACAGGCGGCCATCATCAGATTTTCGGTGCCGGTCACGGTGACCATGTCGGTGCAGATGCGGGCGCCCTTCAGGCGGGTCGCCTTGGCGTGCACGTAACCTTGCTCGACCTTGACCTCGGCGCCCATGGCCTGCAGGCCCTTGATGTGCTGGTCGACCGGCCGGGCGCCGATGGCGCAGCCGCCGGGCAGCGAGACGCGGGCTTCGCCGCCGCGGGCAACCAGCGGACCAAGCACGAGAATCGAGGCGCGCATGGTCTTGACCATCTCGTAGGAAGCGACCGGGTTGTTCAGGCCACCGCCGTTGAGCACCAGCCCGTCCACGCCGTCCATCGTCACGCCGACGCCCATGTCGCCGAGCAGACGCAGCATCGTCGAGATGTCGTTCAGATGCGGCACATTGGTGAAATGCACCGGCTCGGCGGTCAGCAGCGAGGCGCAGAGAATCGGCAGCGCGGCATTCTTGGCGCCGGACATGGCGACTTCGCCGGAGAGGACCTGGCCTCCTTCAATCAACAACTTATCCACGCTGGGCGCTCCATTCTTCCGGGGTCAGGGTTTTGAAGGACAGGGCATGCAACTCCCCGGAGTCGAATTTATCCTTCAGTATTTTGTTCACATGCTGCTGGCGCTGCACGCGGCTCTTGCCGACGAATTCGCTGCTCACGATGATCGCCTCGAAATGATGGCCATCGCCGTCGAGGGATAGGTGGTCGCAGGCCATGCCGGCGAGGATGAGTTGCTTGATCTGGTCGGGGTGCATCATGTTCAGCCTCTTAGCTTCCAGCCGCGCTTCAGCAGGCTCAGTGTCAGCACGGACACGGCGGCGAAGCAGGCCATGACGACTGCCAGGCTGGTTTGCGGTGCCACGTCGGAGACACCGAAAAAGCCATAACGGAAGCCGTCGATCATGTAAAAAACGGGATTGTAATGCGAGACCACCTGCCAGACTGTGGGCAATGTGTAAATCGAGTAGAAGACGCCGGACAACATGGTCAGCGGCATGATCAGGAAATTCTGGAAGGCGGCCAGCTGGTCGAACTTCTCGGACCAGATGCCGGCGATCATGCCGAGCGCGCCGAACAGGGCGCCACCGAGCACAGAAAAGACAAGAATCCATAGCGGCGCAACAACTGTCAGCTCGGCGAACCACACCGTCGCCACCAGAACACCGACGCCGACCAGCAAACCACGCACCACGGCGGCCAGCACATAGGCGGCAAAGAAGGCGCTGTAGGGGATCGGCGGCAGCAGCACGAAGACGATGGAGCCGGTGATCTTGGCCTGAATCAGGCTGGACGACGAATTGGCGAAGGCATTCTGCAGCACCTGCATCATCACCAGGCCAGGAATCAGGAAGCTGGTGTAGCGCACGCCATGGACCTGCACGTGTTCGTCGAGCACGTGGCCAAAAATAAGCAGGTAGAGCAGCGCCGTCAGCACCGGCGCGGCGACGGTCTGGAAGCTGACCTTCCAGAAACGCAGGAACTCCTTCTCGAACAGGGTCAGGAAGCCGATCATTGCTGCATCGCCCGCACGAAAACGTCTTCCAGCGAACCGCCGGGATGCGTCGCCATCAGATTGGCCGTCGTATCAAGCGCAATCACCCGCCCCTGCTTCATCAGCGCGATGCGGTTGCACAGCGCCTCGGCCTCTTCGAGGTAATGCGTGGTCAGGATGATCGTGTGGCCCTCGCCGTTCAGGCGGCGGATGAACTGCCACAGCCCCTGGCGCAACTCGACATCGACGCCGGCCGTCGGCTCGTCGAGGACGATGACCGGCGGCTTGTGCACCAGCGCCTGGGCAACCAGCACGCGGCGCTTCATGCCGCCCGACAGGCGGCGCATATTGACGTTGGCCTTGCCGGTCAGGTCGAGGTTTTCGAGAATTTCGTCGATCCAGTCGTCGTTGTTGCGGATACCGAAGTAGCCGGACTGGATGCGCAGCGTTTCGCGGACGTTGAAGAAGGGGTCGAAGACCAGCTCCTGCGGCACGACACCGAGCAAACGGCGCGCTTCACGAAAATCCTTGATGACATCATGGCCAAGCACGCTGATTTTTCCGGAATCCGGCCGGATAAGCCCGGCCAACGACGAAATCAGCGTCGTCTTGCCGGCGCCGTTCGGGCCGAGCAGGCCGAAGAACTCGCCCGGCTCGATGGCCAGCGACACGCCGGCCAGCGCGGGCAGCGAACCGAAATGCTTGACGACATCGACGATGGAAACGGCAGGAATCATGGAACCCCGCTCAAGCGAGGGGCAGCAGTTCGGTGACGCCGTACAGTTCGGCCAGCGCCCGGACCCCATTTGGAATTTGGGCAAATTTTACGTCCGACCGTAGCATTTCGGCGGCCCGCAGCCAGCCGAACATGACCGCGATGGCCGACGAATCGGCTTCCGTCACTTCGGAAAAATCAAACACCTGTTCGCCCGGCTGCAAAGCAGCACGGCCTGCTTCAAGCAGGCCGCGGGCATTGGCAATGGTCAGGGGCACCTTGACCAGCAGGCGCCCCGCTTCGCGTTCAATCATTTTTTCTGGCCGTTTTCCAGCGATTTGTTCTTGGCCGCAATCGAGGCGATCAGGCCATCGATACCGCCATTGCGCACCTCCTGGCCAAACTGGTCGCGATAGTTGGTGACCAGGCTGATCCCGGCAACCACGACATCGTAAACCTTCCAGCTGGTGTCGATCTTTTCCAGGCTGTAGTCGAGCTGCACCGGCTTGCCGCCCGGCTGATGAACTTCAGTCCGGACCAGGACATCGGTGTCCGCTGCTCCCATCTTGAACGGCTTGTAGACGACCTTCTGGTTCTTGTAACCGGTCAGGGCGTTGGAATAGGTGCGCACGAGCAGCGTCTTGAACTCGGCCGTCAACGCCTGCTGCTGCTGCGGGGTGGCCTTGCGCCACTCCTTGCCAAGCGCCAGCGCCGTCATGTGCTGAAAGTTGAAATGCGGCAACACCTTCTTGTCCACCAGGTCGAGAACCTTGTGGGCATTCCCGTTCTGGATGTCCTTATCCTTGCGGATGATATCCAGGACCTCGTCGGTAACGCGCTGAACCAGGGCGTCAGGCGCCTCCTGGGCAAAGGCGGCACCAGCGAGGAAACCGGCAAAAAACAGGGCGAATAGCTTTTTCATCATTGAACGGTCAAACATTAGTCATCCAGCCGCGGCGGGCGGCCATCGAAAATCTGGTTGCGGCGACGCTGCTGATAGGCATCGCGAATATAAGCGTACTTGTCGAGCGCGCCTTCCTCGACGACCTTGTCGGCCGGTAGCAGGCTGGCCCGGACATCGACGAAACGCACGGCCACCATGCCGTTGCGCGCTGGCACATCGCTGACGTGCCAGACCGGATCAACGAAGGAGTCGACCGCCCAGCCGCCGGTATCGCGCACGTTGCGCGGCCCGATGACCGGCCAGAACAGATAGCCACCGCTACCGACCCCCCAAACCGCCAGGGTCTGGCCGAAATCCTCGTCGTGCTTTTCCAGGCCGAGTTCACTGGCGACATCGAAAAGACCGAAGATGCCGACCGTGGAATTGATCAGCAGACGACCGATATCGACGCCTGCATCGCCCATTTTGCCCTGCAGGGCACTATTGACGCCGATCCACAGATCGCCGACGTTGCCGAAGAAGTTGCCGACCCCGGCCTTGACCGGCAATGGCGCGACATTGTCGTACACCTGCGCGACCGGCTTGGCGGCATACTTGTCGATGACTTCGTTCACCGAAAACATCGCGCGATTGAAGCCCTCATAGGGATCGTTCGGGTTGCCTTCGGCCACCGCCTGGCCGGCAAACGCAAGCGTCAGCAGCCCCGCCAGCGCCCAGCGCCGCCCCATTTGCTGCCCAGATAAGCCGAGACTTTTCGTCATTTCTTGTCCTGTCCGTCTGCTGCCTTGCTAAATAAAAACTGGCTGATCAATTTTTCGAGAACCACCGCCGACTGCGTCTTGGCGATGGTATCACCCGCCTGCAACATCTTTTCGTCACCGCCGACATCGAACCCGACGTATTGCTCGCCGAGCAGCCCAGCCGTGAAAATCGACGCGAAGGTATCCTTCGGGAAACGATAGCGACCGTCGATCGTCATGCTCACTACCGCTTCGTAGGTCGCCGGATCGAACCTGATATCGGCGATCCGCCCGACGACGACACCGGCGCTCTTGACCGGCCCGCGTACCTTCAACCCGCCAATGTTATCAAACTTGGCCTGCAGGACGTAGGTTTCAGACATATGAGCCGACGAAAGGTTGCCGACCTTGAGTGCTAGAAACAACAAAGCAGCAATGCCGATGGCCACGAAAAAGCCGACCCAGAGGTCGAGAATGGTACGGTTCATGAAGTTCCCCGGAACATGAACGAAGTCAGAACGAAATCCAGCGCGAGTATCGCCAGGGCCGACGTCACGACGGTACGCGTAATTGCCCGCGACACCCCCTCGGCGGTCGGCACCGAATCGTAGCCTTCGAAAACGGCGATCAGCGACACCGCGACGCCAAACACAAAACTCTTGATAACGCCGTTCCAGACGTCGTAGCGCCAGTCGACACCGTCCTGCATCTGCGACCAGAAAGCGCCATCGTCGACGCCAATGAAGACGACGCCGATCAACCAGCCGCCGAGCACGCCCATCGCCGAAAACATTGCAGCGAGCAGCGGCATCGAAATGACGCCGCCCCAGAAGCGCGGCGCGACAACCCGGGCGATCGGATTGACCGCCATCATGTCCATCGCCTTCAACTGCTCGGTCGCCTTCATCAGACCGATCTCGGCCGTCACCGACGAGCCGGCCCGCGACGCGAAGAGCAGCCCGGCGACCACCGGCCCCAGCTCGCGGGTCAGCGACAAGGCGACCAGAATACCCAGCGCCTCAGTCGACCCATAGCGCTGCAGCGTCTCGTAGCCCTGCAGACCAAGCACCAAACCGACGAACAGCCCGGAAACCAGGATGATCAGCAGCGACAGCACCCCGCTGAAATAGATTTCGCGCAGCGTCAGCGGCAGGCGACGGAAGGACGACCCCGAATACACCAACACCATCCAGAAGAACCGCGCAGCAAAACCAAGCCGCCAGATGCGCTCAACCGTGGCGTGCCCCAGTTTGCGGATCAGATTGAGCGGATTAGCCATGCGCCACCCCGCTCAGGAACTCCTGTCGGACCGGCGTGGCCGGATAATCGAAGCGCACCGGCCCCTCGACCTCGGCATAAACGAACTGATGAACGAAGGGATCCTTCGAGGCACGGATTTCATCCGGCGTTCCCTGGGCGACCACCCGCCCGCCATTCATGAAATAGATGTAATCGACGATCAGCAAGGATTCCTGAATATCGTGCGTGACCATGATCGAGGTCGCCCCGAGCGCATCGTTCAGCTTGCGGATCATCTGGCCGATGACGCCCAGTGCGATCGGATCGAGGCCAGTGAAAGGCTCGTCGTACATGACCAGCATCGGGTCGAGCGCCAGCGCACGGGCCAGCGCCACCCGCCGCGCCATGCCTCCCGACAATTCACCCGGCATCAATTTGTGTGCACCACGCAAACCGACCGCTTCCAGCTTCATCAACACCAGATCGCGGATCATTTCCTCCGACAGGTCGGTGTGCTCGCGCATCGGGAAGGCGACGTTCTCGAAAACCGTCATATCGGTAAATAGCGCGCCGAACTGGAACAGCATGCCCATCCGCCGCCGCAGCGCATACAACTCAGCCTGCGACATGCCGCACACCTGGTGCTTCTCCAGGCGAACGCGCCCGCCGGTCGGCCGCAACTGGCCGCCGATGCAACGCAACAGCGTGGTTTTGCCGCAACCGGAACCGCCCATGATGGCCACCACCTTGCCGCGGGGAATCTTCATATTGATTCCCTCCAGCACCGGCCTGCCGTCATAACTGAAGTGGAGATCCTCGATATCGACCAGGATGTCGTCGGACAAAGCGCATTCCTTGAAAAAAGTCGGTCGATTTTATCAGAATCGCCCACCGTCGCCGGGAAACGACGAGGCTATAATCGAACAAATTTAACAAGGAATGTTGCGCACTTGTCATCCGCCAAGCCGCTCCTGCTGATTGTCGACGACGATTCGCTGATCAGCGAATCGCTCAGCTTTGCGTTCGCAGCGGAATACGACGTTCTGACCAGCCATTCGCGCACCGACGCGCTGGCCCTGTTGCGCCAGCTACGCCAACCGCCGCAACTGGCGCTGATCGACCTCGGCCTGCCGCCCCTGCCGCACCGCCCTGACGAGGGATTCGCCCTGATCGGCGACCTGCTTGCCCTGTCGCCCGAGATGAAAATTATCGTTCTCTCCGGCCAGAACGACGAAAGCAATGCCCGCCACGCCCGCACTCTGGGCGCCGTCGAATTTCTCGGCAAGCCTTGCGACCCTGGCCGACTGCGCGAACTGTTCCAGCAGACGCTGCAATTTGGCGAGCAGACTAGCGCCACACCACCCGGCGGCCTGATCGGCGAAAGCCTGCCGATGCAGCGCCTGCGTCTGCAACTTGGACAATACGCCGACCTTGCCTTCCCGGTGCTGATCGAAGGCGAATCCGGCAGCGGCAAGGACATCGTCGCCAGTCACTACCTGCACCGCCTGACCGCACGGCGGGACAAACCCTTCCTGGCCCTGAACTGCGCCGCCATTTCGCCGGCGCTGCTCGAGCCGACGCTGTTCGGCTATGCCAAGGGCGCCTTTACCGGCGCGACCTCGGCAAAATCCGGTTATTTCGAAGACGCCGACAGCGGCACGCTATTTCTCGACGAAATCGGCGAACTCCCTTCCGATCTCCAGCCCAAGCTGCTGCGCGTGCTGGAAAACGGTGAATACCAGCGGGTCGGCGAGACGCAGACCCGAATTTCGACGGCCCGCATCGTCGCCGCGACCAATCGCGACCTGCGCCAGGAAATGCGTGCCGGGCGCTTCCGGGCCGACCTTTTTCACCGCCTTTCGGTGTTTACCGTCGCCGTTCCGCCGCTACGCGAAACCGGTCTGGACCGCCTTTTGCTGCTCGAACACTTCCGCCAGACCTACGCCGCCCAGGCACGGACCGAACCCTTCCAGCTCGGTCCGGGCGCCCAGTCGTTGTGGCTGGACTACAGCTTCCCCGGCAATGTTCGCGAATTGCGCAACATCGTCATTCGCCTGACCGCCCGCCATGCGGGCCAGACCGTCAGCGCCGAGCAGTTGAGCGCCGAATTCGACTACCCGGATGGCCCCGAACCCGCCGGCGATCTCACACTGGCCAGCGACGATCTCGAAACTGTCAGACAGGCCGCCCGTCAGCATCTCGAAAAAACACCCGGCCTCAATCTGGATAGCACGCTGGAGCTATGGCAGCGCGGCTACATCGAGGCCGCCATCGAACTGAGCGCCGGCAACATGAGCCAGGCGGCACGCCGCCTCGGCCTCAACCGGACCACCCTGTACAACCGAATGGAAAGCTGGAATCGTCGATGAGCCTGTATCTTGAGCACTTCGGGCTGCGTGAGCCGCCCTTTCGCATCACCCCGCACACCGACTTTTTCTTCACCGGCGCCAACCGCGGACCGACGCTCGACGCCCTGATCTACGCGATTACCCAGGACGAAGGCATCGTCAAGGTCACCGGCGAAGTAGGCAGCGGCAAGACCATGCTCTGCCGCATGCTGCTCGAACGACTGCCGGACAACGTCGAAACCCTGTACCTGGCCAATCCTTCGTTGTCCCGACAGGAAATCCTCGGCGCCATCGCCGACGAACTTGGCGTCCCGACCGACGGCAAGGCGACCCACTCGCTGACCCGCGCCCTGCAGGACGCGCTGATCGAACGCTACGCCCGGGGCAAGCGCGTCGTGTTGCTGATCGACGAAGCGCACGCCATGCCCGCCGAGTCGCTCGAGGAAATCCGGCTGCTCTCCAATCTCGAATCGAAGGCCGCCAAGCTGCTGCAGATCGCCCTCTTCGCCCAACCCGAACTCGACGAACGGCTGGCCGCCACTGATATGCGCCAGTTGCGTGAGCGCATCACCCAGCACTTCAATCTGGCGCCGCTCAAGAAAGAAGACGTCGCCGCCTATATCGAATTCCGCCTGCGCGCTGCCGGTTACCACGGCCCGAACCCCTTTACCGGCGATGCGGTCGAAATGATCGCCCGGATCTCTGAAGGCCTGTCGCGGCGCATCAATATCCTCGCCGACAAGGCACTGCTCGCCGCTTACTCCAGCGGCAGCCATCAGGTCGACAACAAAGAGATCAGGATCGCAGCCCAGGATGCGCGTTTTTCGCCGCTGCAACCAAAAGCGGCAGTCAATCTGAAACCGCTCGGCTGGGGGCTGGCCGGGGCCGCCGTCGCCGCCGCGATCGCCATCCTCTCCACCAATTCCAGCTTCCCGCCCGTCACGCCCGCCGCCCTGCTGCCTGGCCAAGCGACTTCGGCGCAGCCACCGGCGACGCCACAAGCTCCGCTCGCCAAGCGCCTGCCAGCCGCACCGACAAGCGACAACACGCCCCCCGCCAATATCCGCTTCGGTCCGCTGACCCGCCAGCATCTCGCCCAGTACGACGACTGGATCGCCCATGCCCCGCGCAACCACTACTTCATCCAGTTGCTGGCCGCCGATGCGACCCAAACCGGCCGCGTGGAAGGATTCCTGGCCCGAGCGATCGAGGTCCTCGACCCGGTCCAGTTGCGCACCTATCGTTCAAATCTTTCCGGACGCGACCGGGTCGGCATCATCTACGGCGATTTCGAGAGCCGCGAGGAAGCTGCAGCAGCCATGCTCGCCCTGCCCGAAACGATCAAGGCGGCCCAACCTTTCCCGAGACAGGTCAGCAAGTTGCACTGACCCTCGGCTCCCGGACAAAGCGCGCCAAGGCGCCATTTAACGTGCTAGCATCATATTGATTACAAACCACCGCGAAAACAACGCTCAAACAAGGCCAAACCGGATGAAGATCGGTTGCATTTCCGCGCTCGTCGTTTCGCTGTCGCTCGTCGCCTGCACTGCCCCCTCGCCGCGCGAGCCGCTCAAAGGGCATCTCAACACGAACACCCCGGCGCCCACCGCCGCCAACACCGGCAGCATCCCGGCACCGGTCCAGCAAACCCTGGCCCTGCCCAAGCCACAGGCCGCCCGCAAGGCCGAAACCTATAGTGTCGTCGTCAATAACGTCCCGGTCCGCGACCTTCTTTTTGCACTGGCCCGCGACGCCAAGGTCAATGTAGACATCCATCCCGGCATCACCGGCAACGTCACCCTGAATGCCATCGACCAGACCCTGCCGCAATTGCTGACCCGGATTGCCAAGCAGGTTGATATGCGTTTTGAACTCGACGGCCCGAACCTGGCCGTGATGCCCGATTCACCCTTCCTGAAGCATTACAAGGTCGACTACGTCAACATGGCGCGCAACGTCACCGGCACCGTGTCCACCAACACCCAGATCGCCACCGGAACGCCCAGCAGCGGCGGCACGCAAGCTCCGGCAAGCAGCGGCAATGCTGGCAACATCTCCAACACGCGGATCGACAACACCTCGCGCAACCAGTTCTGGGAGTCGCTGGAAAAGAACATCAAGGATCTGCTGCGTGAAACGGACAAGATCCTGCCCGAAGGATCGAGCGAAACAGTGGTCGAGCAGACCAGTGCCCAGACCGCCTCCGGTGCCGCCGCCCTGCCGCAGAGCGTCGGTCAGCGCGCAGCACAAGCCGTCGCCAATGCGCTGCAAACCAACCCGAGCCCAAACTCGACCAGCCAGGCGGTAGGCAATTCAGTCGTCCGTCGCAACACCTTCCGCGAGGCAGCCTCGGTCATCATCAACGCCGAGAGCGGCGTCATCACCGTCCGCGCCACCCAGCGCCAGCACGAGCGGATTCAGGAGTTCGTCGACCGCGTAATCAACGCCGCCCGCCGGCAGGTACTGATTGAAACAACAATTGTTGAAGTGACATTGAAGAATGGCTACGAACAAGGGATCGACTGGACCCAACTTAGCAGCGGCGGAGTTGTAACCATTATCGGGAGACAACTCAACGGTACCGCAAATCTGAGTTATGACAAATCCGACAATCCAAAAGCGCTAATCAATCTTCTCGAAACGTTTGGAACCACTAAGGTATTGTCCAGCCCTAGGCTTTCCGTCTTGAACAACCAGACCGCACTTTTAAAAGTTGTTGAAAACATCGTGTATTTCAACGTTAAGTCGGAAATAGGAGCAGCGACAGTTGCAGGGGCTCTCCCCCAAAAAGCGGTTACAACCACTCCACAAACCGTTAGTGTCGGCTTGGTGCTAAGTGTCACCCCACAGGTAAGCAATGACGATCTTGTAACGCTAAACATACGCCCCACAATCACCACCCTTGGTTCGATGGTCCCTGACCCCAACCCGGACCTAACAATTCCAAACTTAGTCCCACAAATCCGGACCCGTGAAATCGAATCGGTCATGCGCGTCGCTAGTGGAAGCATGGCTATCTTGGGCGGGTTAATGGAAGATAAAGTTGTCTATCAAAATCAACGTATTCCCATCGCAGGGCAAATCCCCCTCATAGGCGAATTGGTTAACAGCCGAAGCAATGCCGCCCAGAAAACCGAACTGGTCATATTCCTGCGCCCGATCGTCATCAAGGATGCCAGCCTGGACGGCGACTACGCGGGAATGCGCGGCTTCCTGCCCGGCGATACCTTCTTCGCCCAGCCCAATGAAGCACAGCCGTTCAACGTTGCTCCGAGCCGCTGAGGTCACCGCATGAGCCTGTTGATGGATGCCCTGAAGCGGGCGGAAGCGGCCAAACAGGAACCCGGCCGAACGCCATACAGCCTGCCTAATGCGGCGACCGATGACGGCCTGAGCCTGGAGCCCATC
>CAIXSK010000202.1 GCA_903922075.1 uncultured beta proteobacterium
CAGGTGATGTTCAAGATCATGCAGCTGATGCACGCCTACGGCAGTTTCAACGACAACAGCAGCGAATCGGCGCTGAGCAGCCTGCTTTCAGTTTCTGCCTGACCGGCGCGCCGGGGCCGGCAACGGCCCCGGCTAAGTCTTCAGCCAAGCGGCGATCTCGTCCTTGCTCGGCATCCGCCCGGCGACCTTGACGGCTTCATCGACGACCAGCGCCGGCGTCGTCATGATCGGGTAGGTCATGATCTCGTCCATCTTCGTCACATGCTCGAAGCTGGCGTCCAGCCCCTGTTCGGCGACGACCTCGCGGGTCAGTTGTTCCAGGCGGTTGCACTTGGCGCAACCGCTGCCGAGTATCTTGATCAACATGGCAACTCCTTTCAGGCGGCCCGGGCGAGCGCCGCCCGCTCGAACCGATGCAACAGAATGACCAGCAAGGCAACAAAGCCGCCGACCGGCAAGGCCAGCATCCACAGCGAGGCGCCATCCACCCAGGCGCCGTAGGTCAGCCCGGCCAGCGTCGAGAACACCGCGACCAGTCCGACGTAGGTCCATGCCCTGAGCTTGCCGATGATCGCCGTGGTAATCAGGATGCTTTGCAGGGAAAGCTCGGGATCGGCCATCAGGTAGGCGATCAGCGGGCCCGGGTGCATGCCGAGCGACAGGAACATCTTGGCCACCGGCACCTCGACCAGGGTCGGGAAATACATGAAGACACCGAAAACAACGCCAGTCAGGTTGGCCAGCACGGTATTGCTGCCGGCCACCGCCTGGATCCACTCGGGGCGGATGAAGACACGGATGACGCCGACCAGGAAAACGCCGACGACGAGCAGCGGAAAGATCTGCTTGACGAAGCGCCAGGTCTCCCACAGCCATTGCTGCACGTCCCAGGCGTCAAAACGCCGGGCCAGCGGGATCAGCGCGAGGCACAGGGCGGCAACGACGGCCGACCTTACGGTCAAGGCCAAAAAAAGGCCATTTTCAGAATTTTTCACGCCGAGTGCGGCAACGATCAGGGTCAGCAAGATCAGCCCGAGCGCCAGCGGCGTCAGGCGATTGAAGCCGTTATCGACCAGCCCGAGGCCGCGCCAGGCGGCCGCCCCGATGGCCAGCAGCAGGCCGATCAGCACCAGCCCCTGGACGCTCAGCCCCTCGGCGCCGGTCGCCTCGTCCACCGGCACCAGCCGGTCGAGCATGGCCTGCAGCGCCCCAATACCCGGCAGCGGCAACTCGACATCGAGCAGCACGATCTTCAGGAAATCCAGCTTCAACGTACCGGCGATCAGCAGGGCGACCAGCGTCGCCAGGAACAGCAGCGTCTGCCTGGAAATGCCTTCGCCGCCACCGAAGGCCTCGCTTTGCGCCAGCCGCGCCGCCTCGCTCCGGCGGAACAGGATGGCCATGATCATCCCGATGCCGATCCCGAAGGACAGCGCCAGTACGACGCGGGCGATGGCGAAATCGGCGCCGAGCGCGACGCCGGTGTAGGACAGCGCCAGGATGTTGGCGGCCGGCGCGAAGAACAGGAAAGTGATGGCCGGCCCCAGCCCGGCGCCCTTCTTGTAGATGCCGGCGAACAGCGGCTGGATGGTGCAGGAACAGACGGCAAGCAGACTGCCGGCACCGGCCGCGGCCGGGTAGGAGACCCACTTCGAGGCATCCGGCCCGAGGAAACGAATGATGGACTGCTGCGGCACCAGCGCCGACAAGGCGCCGGCGATGAAGAAGGCCGGCACCAGGCAGAGCAGCACATGCGCGGCGAGATACGAGGCCAGCCCGGCCAGGCCGCCCTGCAGCGCTTCGACGACGATGTTCATGACACCCTCCCTGCCGGCCCGGGCCGGCGCTCAAACCGCTTCGTACCACCCTTTGCTGGCGTTGACGACGCGCACGACCAGCAGCATGACCGGCACTTCGATCAGCACGCCGACCACGGTCGCCAGCGCCGCGCCGGATTCGAAGCCGAACAGGCTGATCGCCGCGGCGACCGCCAGTTCGAAGAAATTGGAAGCGCCGATCAGGGCCGACGGGCAGGCGATGTTGTGCTTTTCGCCGACCGCCCGGTTCAGCCAGTAGGCCAGCGCCGAGTTGAAGAAGACCTGGATCAGGATGGGCACGGCGAGCAACGCGATGACCAGCGGCTGGCGCAGGATCGCTTCGCCCTGGAAGGCGAAGAGCAGCACCAGCGTCGCCAGCAGGGCAGAGATCGACCACGGGCCGATCCGCTCCATGGCCGCGTCGAAAGCCGCCTGGCCGCGCGCCAGCAGCGATTTGCGCCAGAGTTGGGCCAGCGCCACCGGAATGACGATGTAGAGCACGACCGAGGTCAGCAGGGTGTCCCACGGCACGGTGATCGACGAAATGCCGAGCAGGAAGGCGACCAGCGGCGCGAAGGCAAAAACCATGATGCTGTCGTTGACCGCCACCTGCGACAGCGTGAACAGCGGGTCGCCGTTCGACAGCCGGCTCCAGACGAAGACCATCGCCGTGCACGGCGCCGCGGCGAGCAGGATCAGGCCGGCGATGTAGCTGTCCAGCTGGTCGGCCGGCAGATAGTCGGCAAACAGCTGGCGGATGAACAGCCAGCCGAGGAAAGCCATCGAAAACGGCTTGACCAGCCAATTGACGAACAGCGTCACGCCGATCCCCTTCACATGCTGCCGAACCTCGTGCAGCGCACCGAAATCGACCTTGACCAGCATCGGGATGATCATCACCCAGATCAGCAGCCCGACCGGCAAATTGACCTGCGCCAGCTCCATCCGGCCGACCGCCTGGAAGACGCCGGGCAGCATCTGGCCCAGCGCAATGCCGGTGACGATGCAGAGAAAGACCCAGACCGTCAGGTAGCGCTCGAAGACGCTCATCGGCGCAGATGCCGCCTGTTTCATTGCCACATCGCACTGCGCGCTCATGCCGCGGCCTCCAGGTGAATTTTCCGCGCCGCCTCGACGATTGCTACGGTCGGCATCGTTTCGAGGGGCATTTTCAAAAAGGCGGCGATACGCTTTTCCAGTTCGGCATACGCTGTTTCAAAGGCTGCCCGCCGTGCTTCCAGCGGCTCGACATGCGCCGGATCGGCGATGCCCCAGTGCGCCGTCGCCGGATGGCCCGGCCAGACCGGGCAGGTCTCGCCCGCCGCGCTGGCGCAGACGGTGAAGATGAAATCCAGTGCCGGCGCCCCCGGCGCGGCAAACTCTTCCCACGACTTGCTGCGTGCCTCGGGCAAGGGCACGCCATGCTTCTCCAGCGTTTCCAGCGCCACCGGATTGACCCGGCCGCTCGGCTGGCTGCCGGCCGAAAAGGCGCGAATCCGCCCCTCGCCGAGATGATTGAACAGCGCCTCGCCAAGGATCGAACGGGCCGAATTGCCGGTGCACAGCACCAGCACGTTGAAAACCTTCATGTGCATTTCTCCGGATTGCAGGCCTCGACGACCTCGCCGCAACCCAGCCCGCCGCAGCAATCCTCGGTCAGGTAGCGGAGCAGTTCGTTCATCGCAGCGTAGTCGGTCGAGTAATAGACAAAACGCCCCTCCTGCCGCGAAGCGGCCAGACCGGCGGCGACCAGTTCCTTGAGGTGGAAGGTCAGCCGGCCGTTGGCCTCGACCCCCAGCGCCTCGGCGATGCGGCCGACGGCCATGCCACCGGCCCCGGCGCGGACCAGCAACCGGAAGATCTGCAAACGGGTTTGATGCGCCAGCGCGCCGAGCGCGGCGACGGCAGTTGTCGATTCCATATTTCAATAATAGTTGAAATATGGAATCGGCGGAAGCCGCCCGAATAAATCTATTTGTAATAACCAGCGTCCATCATGTGCCGGCTGGCGTGTACCCCCTCCCTGCCCGGTCGCACGCGCCCACCCCATCCCCAACCGACTCGCCAGCCAGGAGCATCCGATGCAGAAGAAATATCTCGCCGTTGCCGTAGCCAGCCTATTAACCGCCCTATCGACCGGCGCCCACGCCGGCTTTTCCACCTTCACCCCGCTGCCCGCCTCGGCCGGCCCAACCGCCACGCCAGCCACGCCGGCGACGCTGTCGAGC
This sequence comes from uncultured beta proteobacterium, assembly GCA_903922075.1. Classification (GTDB taxonomy): domain Bacteria; phylum Pseudomonadota; class Gammaproteobacteria; order Burkholderiales; family Rhodocyclaceae; genus Azonexus. The sequence goes on from CAIXSK010000202.1 coordinate 4,046, forward strand.
CCCAATTTCAAGCAGACCACGATCGCCGACCGCGCCACTCAGAACGCCATCGCGCCGGGCTCCAATTCCGGCAACTGGGACATGATCACCGCCAACGAAACCGGACCGAATGCCGGTCGCTACCTGTTCATGCCCTTCGAAACCAGCACCGGCGGCGTCCAGCGCATCGATCTGCGCGACCCGAACTACAACACGCGCACCGTCACCATCGTCGCCCCCGGCACCAACGGCTTCGTTGCCGGCGACGCCTCGCGCTGGACCCCCTGGGGCAGCTACCTGACCGCCGAAGAATCCTGGGGTGCCGGCAGCACCAAGGGCCGCCTGTTCGAGGTCACCAACCCGACAACAGCCGGCGCCAATGGCGGCACCTTCATCCAGCGCAGCATCGTGCCGCGCGTCTCGCACGAAGGCCTGGCCTTCGACGCCGCCAAGTCGATGTATTTCGTCGACGAGCTGAACGGCGGCTCGATTTACAAATACGTTTCCGCCACCCCGAACGCCAGCACCGGCGACGAGTATTTCGCCAAGGGCCAGACCTTTGCCCTGAAGGTCGGCGCCGGCGGCCAGTTCGAAGGCAACAACGGCCCGGCCATCACCGGATCCTCCGCCTGGGTCGCCATCACCGACGCGGTGGGCAACGCAATCGCCGGCGTCTCCACCCTGCTCGGCGACGGCACCATCGACGGGCGGGTCACCGCCGACCACGCGAGCGTTCAGGCAACCGGCTTCAACCGTCCGGAAGATCTCGAAATCCAGACCCTCGGCAACGGCTCGCAACTGCTCTATTTCACGACCACCGATTCGGACAACAACGCCACCACGGCCGATGGCCGCAGCCGCGTCTACACCTTCAACCCGATGACCAACGAAGTCCGCCTGTTTGCCGATTCGTCGACCATTGACCTCGCCACCGGCCTGGCGGTCGGCGGCGGTTTGCGTAACGCCGACAACCTGGCCATCGACGCCGACGGCAACATTTACATCATCGAAGACCGCGACGGCGGCGTCGATGACGACATCTGGTTCGCCCGCGACCTCAACCTCGACGGCGACCTGCTCGATGCCGGCGAAGGCCTGGCCCGCTGGGCCTCGAACGGCACGCCCGGCTCGGAATTCTCCGGCCTCTACTTCGACAAGTTCGATCC
>CAIXSK010000203.1 GCA_903922075.1 uncultured beta proteobacterium
AGCATCGAGTACAAGCAGCGCGAGCCGGGCGCCATCGTCATCGACTTCACCGTCGTCGCCTGAGTTGGTAGCGACGGCGAGCCTCAGCCTGTTCTCCCTGATCGCTAGTTCCCTGCTGGCGATCAGCGGCTGGGGTTCGCCACTGGCGGTGGCGCATCTGGCCTTCGCCGTCGGCATCGTGCCGCTGATCTTTGCGGCGATGATGCATTTCGTGCCGGTGCTGACCCGCACCGGCGATCCGGACCGCCGTCTGCGTCGCCTGCCGAACCTGGCGCAGGCGAACGGGCTGGTCGCCGTCTTTGCCATGCAGGGCTGGCTGCCTTACAGCGTGGTTTACGCCAATGCTACGGTCGCCGCCATTCTTGGGGCAATTTTGCTGCGCTGGATCACGTTGCGGGCCGGCGCCACACTGGGTTCGCCGCATCCCGGCTGGCGCTGGTATGCCGCCGCCCTCGGCGCACTGCTGCTGGCCTTGCTGGCCATTTTGCTGATTCCGCTGCTGCCTGATCATTGGCGCGGCCTGCGCCTGTTCCACCTGCACCTCAACACCCTGGGTCTCGTTGGCCTGGCAGCCCTGGGCACGCTGCCGGTCCTGTTGCCGACGGCGCTCGGCAAACCCGATCCGGATGCTGCCGGCTGGTTGCGGCACCGCTGCTGGCTGGTGCTTGGCGGTGTGCTGCTGGTTGCCGGTGGGGCGGCAATCTACTGGCCGCTGGCTGCGCCTGGTGCCGCCTTGCTGCTACTTGTCGTCCTCAGCCTGATTGGCCAATGGCTTCGGCGATTCGGCATCGGGACCTTGCTGCGGGATGGTGTGGCTGCCTCGCTGTGTGCGGCGGTAATTGGGCTGCTGACGACGCTGCTCGCCGGTTTGCTGCATGGTGCCGGGATATGGCCTGCCAGACCGGCGCTGTTGGCCTGGGGGGCGGGATTCCTGCTGCCGCTGGTCACCGGGGCGCTTAGTCAGTTGCTGCCGGTCTGGCGCTGGCCGGGGCCGATGATACCGGCGCGCGGTCTGATGCGGGCAAAGCTGGCGGCCACAGGCGGCTGGCGCGGCCTGCTATTTCTCGCCGCGGCCATTGCCTTGTTGGCCGGATTCGAACGCTTGGGTGGGGCTTTGGTCGGCTCGGGGATAGCGCTCTTTGTCATTGCCTTGCTGCAAGCCGTTCGCGTCCAGGGCTCGACGCGGTAAAATCGCGGTTTTTCGCTTTCCAGGTTTTCGCCATGCGCTATCTCTCGACCCGCGGTCACTCTGTTCCCCAGTCCTTCTGCGACATCCTGCTCGGCGGTCTGGCGCCGGATGGTGGCCTATACCTGCCGGAAAGCTACCCGCAGATCGGCCGGGCCGAACTCGATGCCTGGCGCAAGCTTTCTTATGCCGACCTGGCGTACGAAATTCTGTCCAAGTTCATCACCGACATTCCGGCCGCCGATCTGAAAGCGCTGGTCGCCAAGACCTATACCGCCCAGGTCTATTGCCATACCCGCAACGGTGGAAATGCGGCCGAGATCACGCCGCTGACCAAGCTGGAAGACGGCCTCTACACGCAGGAACTGTCCAATGGCCCGACGCTGGCCTTCAAGGACATGGCCATGCAACTGCTCGGCAACCTGTTCGAGTACGTGCTCGACAAGCGCGGTGAGTCGATCAACATCCTCGGCGCGACCTCCGGTGACACCGGCTCGGCGGCCGAATACGCGATGCGCGGCAAGCACAACGTCAAGGTCTTCATGCTTTCGCCGGACGGCAAGATGAGCGCCTTCCAGCGGGCCCAGATGTATTCGCTGCAGGACCCGAACATCTTCAACATCGCCGTCACCGGCCTGTTCGACGACGCCCAGGATATCGTCAAGGCGGTTTCCAACGACGCCGCCTTCAAGGCCAAATACAAGATCGGCGCCGTCAATTCGATCAACTGGGCGCGCGTCGCGGCGCAGATCGTCTATTACTTCCAGGGCTATTTCCTGGCCACCAAGAGCAATGACGAGCAGGTGGCGTTCAGCGTGCCGTCGGGCAATTTCGGCAACATCTGCGCCGGCCACATCGCCCGCCAGATGGGCCTGCCGATCGCCCGCCTGGTGCTCGCCACCAACGAAAACGACGTACTCGACGAATTCTTCCGCACCGGTGTCTACCGCCCGCGCAGCTCGGCCGAGACCAGCATTACCTCCAGCCCGTCGATGGATATTTCCAAGGCCTCCAATTTCGAACGCTTCATCTTCGATCTGGTTGGGCGTGATGCAGCGATCGTGCGCCAGTTGTGGCGCAAGGTCGATGCTGGCGGCAACTTCAGCATTGCCGATGGCCCGTTTGCAGCGCGCTTGCCCAGCTACAGTTTTGTTTCAGGCAGCAGTTCGCATGCCGATCGCCTGGCGACCATACGTGAGGTCTGGGCCCGCTACGGGCAGATGATCGACACGCACACGGCAGACGGAGTCAAAGTTGCTATGCAGCAGCGCATCCCCGGCGAAACAATGATTGTTCTGGAGACCGCCCAGCCGGTTAAGTTTGCCGAGACAATACGCGAGGCGCTGGGAAGCGATCCGGCGCGACCGATTGAACTTGAAGGAATTGAAAATCTGCCGCAACGGGTCGAAGTTGTCGACGCGTCGGTGGATCAGGTGAAGGACATCGTCGCACGCCACTGCTAGATTGCAGGGGGTGCCGGAGTCCTGAAAGCAGGCGCCGAAGCTATGCCGTCGCCAGGCCTAGAGGTAAATCACCGCCGGAAATACCGTCACCGCAAGCACCAGAATCAGCCATTCCATGTTGTAACGTGCCAGCATTCCGGTGAAATGCATGACCAGCACGCTGATGGCGACAATGTAGTAAAGGATGAAAAGCATTTTTTGTTCTCCATGGGCGGCGTGTGTCGCGAATCACCGCGAATCGATTCGGGCAGTCCGGCTTTCGAGGATTCTAGCATCATTGGGTGCTTGTCAAGTTCAGGCTCGCGGGTTTTAGTTTGAAGGGTATTTCCTGTCCGCGCCGGGCGCGAGCGGCACGAAACGCTGCCTGGGCGCGGGTGTCGAGCGCTTGCTGGATC
>CAIXSK010000204.1 GCA_903922075.1 uncultured beta proteobacterium
CCGCTCGGCAGCGGTGGCCAGCGGCATGTGCGGCATCAGGATGATGAATTCCTCGCCGCCGTAACGGCAGAGGACGTCTTCCTGCCGGATGTCGGCGCGCAGGGTTTCGGCCAGGACGACCAGCGCCTGGTCGCCGGCCTGGTGGCCATAGGTATCGTTGATCTGCTTGAAGTGGTCGAGATCGAGAATGACCAGCGACAGCGGATAGCCTTCGCGCCGCGAGCGCGACAGTTCGCGCTCCAGCGTCTCGTCGAGATAGCGGCGGTTGAAGCAGCCGGTCAGGCTGTCGCGGATCGCCTGCTCCTGCAGGGCGACATGGAGGTGTTCGATCTCCTCCAGTTGCTTGCGCAGTTTGTCGTTGGCTTCGCGCAACTGGGCTTCGACCCGGCGCCGCTCGGTGATGTCGCGCGACACCCCGAGTATCGCCTGCGGCTTGCCCTCGGCATCAAGCAGGAAGCTGGCAACGATCTCGGAAAAGACGGTGCCGCCGTTCTTGTGCGGTTGCTCGACCTCGGTCATCGCCGACAGGGCGCTCTGGTCGCCGGCGGCGATCCGGCTCAGATGCTCCTCGAGCATAGCCACGACCTTGCTGTAGGACTCGGGCTGCAAGGAAGCGGACAAGGGCTGGCTAACCACCTCCTCTGGCGTAAACCCGCGCGCGCCCTCGACGGATGGACTGACGTAGGTGAAGCGCCGGGAGCCGAGATCAAGAGTCCAGATGACATCCTTGCTGTGCTCGGCCAGTTGCCGGTAACGTTCCTCGCTGGTGCGCAGCGCCCGCTCGAAGACGCGACGCGTGATCATTTCGCGGCTGAGGCTGCGCGTCAGGCGGGCAAAGTACAGCGCGGCAACCGCAACGGCAACGATCAGCATGATCGCGCCGGTCAGCGCGAAGCCAAACCAGGAGGGCAACTTGCGTTCTTCGGCCTCGAAGATCAGGCCGGCGATCGAGTGTTTCTCCGGCAGCATTTCCAGTTCGGCGTAGGTCTGGGCGATCTGCTGCCAGCGGGCGGCCGATTGCTGGCCGATTTCGACCAGTTCCGGCTGCATCAGGCGCTTGAGTTCATTGGCCTCGAAGAGCAGATGCTCGCGCGTGTGGCGCTTGGAGTATTTTTTCAGGATCAGGTCGGCAATTTCGTCGGGATGCGCCATGGCATAGGCCCAGCCCTGGATCGCCGCGGCCCGGAAGGCGCGAACGCGGGTAGCCGAGCCACGGGCGCGGGCCTCGCTGGTAAACAGCGTGTCGCCGTAGAAATGGATGCCGACCGCCGACGGGTTCAGGGCCAGATAAGGAAAGCCGGCCTCGCGCAGGACGTAGGGTTCGTCGGTCAGGTAGGCCGACAGGGCATCGACGCGACCGGAAATCAGGTCCTTGGGGTCGAAGCTGTGCGCCACCGCCGTGTAGTTGGCGATACCTTCCCGGCGCAGATAGGCGAAGAGTTCCGATTCGTGCGGCGTCAGCATGATGCGGCCGCCGCTCAGGGCATCGATGCTGGTGATCTTGCGCCGATTGACGAGCAGGACCAGCGGCGAGTTCTGGACGATGGTGGCCAAGGCGACCACCGGCTCGCCCTTGGCCCGGTGCAGGGCCAGTTCCGATGCCGCGACGCCGAAATCGGCCTCGCCGCCGAGCACGGTCTGGACGGGATCGTGCCCCTCGTCCAACTCGCGCAGGGTGACCTCAAAGCCGGCATCGCGAAAATAGCCCTTTTCGATCGCCGCGTAATAGCCGGCAAACTGGAACTGGTGTTTCCAGTTCAGTTGCAGGACGACCCGCTCCAGCGCATGGACGGGCCCAAGCGACAAGGCGAGGAAGAGGAGGACAAGAAGACGCACGGGCGTAATTATGGATTAAACCGGGCTGCTTGGTTATTTATGATAAGTCCGGCTGCTGCCAGAACCGCCGTGACCGGGGTTGGCCACGTTGTCGAACAAATTCCACCCCTGTTGTTGGGCATAGGCGAAGAGCAGCACGGCGAAGACGCCGGTGGCCAGCGTGAATTTGTCGAACATCAGTCGTCGCCTCCGTCGGCATCGTCGCTGCTCACCGGCGCATGGTCGCTCTCGGCCCAGCGCCGACCTTCGAAGGCAGCGTGGCGCATCGTCGTGAAAATCGGGAAAACGAGCAGGAAGATCATAACCAGCACGAAATTCGACCAGCCGGCACCGGCGGTGTGCACTTCCAGCCGATTGCGCACGGCCACCGACTTGTCCGGCGCCATGTCGGGGTCGATGGTCAGGTAATAGGTGCCGGCCGGGATGTTCAGGAAGACCACTTCGTCGTCGCGGCTGCCTTCGCTCCACGCGCCGTCGTCGTAACCGCTGTAGAAGGACAGCTCGCGGGCGGCCGGCCAGGCGGCGCCGGTGGCCTTGTTGACCAGCAACATTTCAAGGCCGATCCAGTTGTTATTCAGCGAGGTCGAATTGCGCACGGCAATCTTGCGCGGCTTGCCGGTGATCTCGAATTCGCGGGTCTGGACTTCGTCGGCGGCGCGCGGCTCGAAAGTAAAATCCTGACGCAGCAACTGTTTGCCGCCAGCAATGAAGACGAAAAAGAGCTGGACGACGATGGCGACCAAGGCCAGTTTGCCGAACAGGCGCCAGACGCGCCGGTTGGTGTCGGCCCACGGATTCGGCTGGTTGGCGAAGACGCCGATCGGTTTGGGCAAGGCGCCGGGCAGCTTGAAGGCTTCGGCAATCGTTTCCGGCGCGACGTAGATGCCCTGCGACCAGGTCAGGTCCTTGCCGGTCGATTCGCGCGACAGCATCAAGGGCGGCGCGACGTAATCGACGACGCGGTTGGTTTCACCACGTTTGACCCGCCAGGTGAATTCGCCGGCGACCTGGATCACCTCGGCTGCCGGCGTCGTGGCGAAATGCTTGAAGCTCTGACCGCTCCAGCGGACATCGGCCAATTCCATCACGCCGCTGCTGGCCGGCGGGTTGGACAGCACGTCGGCGATGTTCCAGTGGCCGTTGTATTCGGTCAGCCAGCGATAGCTGCCGTGCTCACCGGCCAGCAGGTATTCGCGCCAGTCGTAGGCGATGCCGTCGACCTTGGTCTGCTTGACCAGGAAGCCGATCACTTCGACCGGCTTGTCCTCCAGCCGGCCCTTGCTGCCCAGCGGTAGGCGCGGGATGTATTTTTCGTCGCGGTTGCCGAGCGCCTTGGACAGCACTTTGTAGTTCTGGTCGGCGGTATCGACGACGGCGCCGCAGGAAACGCAGCCGACCGCGAGAATCTGCGCCGAGCGCGCCTGCATCGGCGAGCCGCAACTCGGGCAGCGGAAGACCCTGGCCTCGACGGTCGGCGTCGGAACGGCCATGCCCTCGCGCAGGTTGGCCATCTTCAACGACGTGAAAGCGACGGCCTCGCCGACAAACAGCAGCGGCGGCGTTTCGGAGTAGTCGAGGGTGGCGAAATTGGCGCCGTTGCGCAGGTCGACCGCAGCGACCGGGTAACCGGCACCGACCTTGAACGGCAGTTCGCCCTGGCCGGCGATGCACTCGGCGTTTTCGATGTTGCTGACCGTCCACGTCTGGCTGGCCAGCACGAAGCGCTGGCCGATCTCCAGGTCGTCGAAAGGCGGGAGCACCTCCGGAATATACTGCGCGAAGGTGAGCACGTACTCTCCCCCCGCCTCCGACAGCCAGCCAGTGCGCATGTCGTCGAACAGCAGGTGCCACTCGTTCCAGATGCCCTGGCTGTACTTGATCTGGATGCGCCCGATCAGCGCGAAATGGACGCCCTTGTAGCTGCCTTCGGCGCCCAGTTGCAGCGGCGAACGGTCCTCGACC
>CAIXSK010000205.1 GCA_903922075.1 uncultured beta proteobacterium
CGCCGTCCTTGGTCACGGTCGGGCCGCCGTAGGAACGCTCGAGCACGACATTGCGACCCTTCGGACCGAGGGTAACCTTGACGGCATCGGCCAGGATATTGATGCCTTCGACCATGCGGGCGCGGGCGGAATCACCGAATTTGACTTCTTTGGCTGCCATTTAATAGCTCCTGAATTCTGTAGATTTTGAAAGGCTTGGCGCTTAAGCGACCAGAACGCCCATGATGTCTTCTTCACGCATGACCAGGACTTCCTGGCCATCGACCTTGACGGCCTGGCCGGCATACTTGCCGAACAGAACGCGGTCACCCACCTTGACGTCCAGGGTGATCTGCTTGCCGTTGTCGTCGCGCTTGCCCGGGCCGACGGCCAGGACTTCGCCCTGATCCGGCTTTTCGCCGGCGGAATCAGGGAGGACGATGCCGGAAGCGGTGGTGCGCTCGGCTTCAACACGCTTGACGATCACACGGTCGTGCAAAGGACGGATATTCATAAACTGACTCCTGATGATGAGTTGCTACAAACTGGAAATTGGCCGGTTGCGCCAGGGCGCAGCGCCGGGACCGGGAACGAAGCGTTGTTAGCACTCGTCGCCGGTGAGTGCTAATAATAGGGGCGGGTAGAACGGATTTCAAGGGCGGGTCGTCAGCAAAGCGCAAATATTTCCCGCCGGGCGCCCCCGGCCGGCCAGCGGCGACGGCTAGAATGCCCGGACCTTTCCGGCCGGTTTGTTCACCATGATCGCCAAGCTGCTCGCCATTTTTTTCCTTGCCACCATCGGCCTGCCGGCATCGGCCGACGGCCTGCCGCCCACTGTGCTGAAGGCGCTGAAGGCGGCGCAGATTCCTGCCGCCAGTGTCGCCGTCGTCGTCCAGCCGGTCGATGCAGCCGTGCCGCTGGTCGCCCATAACGCCGGGCAGGCGATGAACCCGGCCTCGGTGATGAAGCTGGTCACCACTTACGCCGCCCTCGACCTGCTGGGCCCGGCTTATACCTGGAAAACCACGGCCTGGACCGAGAATGCTACGGTCAATGGCATTTTGAACGGCAATTTGTACCTGCGCGGCAGCGGCGATCCGCGCTTCGCCATCGAACACCTGTGGTCCCTGCTCCGCCAGTTGCGCGTCCGCGGCATCGAGCGGATTGCCGGCGACATCGTGCTCGACCGCACCGTCTTCAACGTCCCGAGCATCGACCCCGGCGCTTTCGACGACAAGCCGATGCGCCCCTACAACGTCGGCCCGGACGGCCTGCTGCTCAATTTCCGCGCCCTGCGCTTCACGCTCTTGCCCGACAACGGCAAGCCGCGCCTGCTGCTGGAGACACCGAGCGATGGTCTGCGTATCGACAACCGCTTGCGGGCCGGGAACGGCGAGTGCGGCAGCAACTGGAAGGACCAGATCGCCGTTCGGCTGATTCCGGAAAACGACGGCAACCGGCTCGAATTTACCGGCAGCTACGCGGCGCTATGCGGCGAGAAGACGCTGAGCCTGTCGCCGCTGCCGGCCGATGCTCAGGCCGGCGGCCTGATCCGCGCGCTGTGGAAGGAATTGGGCGGCAGCCTGAGCGGCCAGGTGCGCGACGGCAACGTACCGGTCGGCGCCAGCCTGCTCGCCCGCCACGAATCGGCGCCGCTGGCCGACGCCGTGCGCGACATCAACAAGTTCAGCAACAACGTGATGGCCCGGCAAGTTTTCCTGACGCTCGGCAATGACACCGCTCCGGCCACCGCCGAACGCTCCCGGCAGCGCATCGCCGACTGGCTGGCCGGGCGCAACCTGCGCTTCGCCGAACTGGTGCTCGACAACGGCTCCGGCCTGTCGCGCAGTGAGCGGATCAGCGCCGACAGCCTCAACCGCCTGCTGCTCGACGCCTGGAAGAACCCGGTGATGCCGGAATTCGTATCGAGCATGCCCATTGTCGGCATCGACGGGACGATGAAGAAGCGCCTGAACGGCTCGGAGGCGACCGGCCGCGCCCATATCAAGACCGGTACGCTGGATGGCGTCAAGACCGCCGCCGGCTACGCGCTCGACGCCCAGGGACGGCGCTATACGGTGATTTTCCTGATCAACCACCCGCGCGCCCAGGCCGGCAGTGCGGCCATCGACGCCCTGCTCGTCTGGGTCGCCCAGCGCCGCGTCGGCGAGAAAACACCAGTCCTGGAAAATGAGTGAGCGC
>CAIXSK010000206.1 GCA_903922075.1 uncultured beta proteobacterium
CCTTCAATTTCTCTCAGGTTTCTATGGCCATTATTTTAATTTCTCAGGGATTTCGCGGGGTCGATTTCCTGCGAAAACCTCCTGCTTATCTGCATTTCAAGGCTTTTGCAGGGCCGACTAGGTATTTGGGGGAAGTTGTCGAGCATTACTGTTGCAATAGATGTATCTCGAAGTTCCGGCAAGTCAAATTTCTCCATTGCCTGCACTATTCGAAAAGGTGATAAGGCACCATGGCGTACAGACGAGATGTGCAATTAATCCATATGGGTTGGAGCTAGCGGACACAAATTGTTAGCATCTGTCCCATGCGTACTACACACCGGTCAACGTTTTTTGCCAAACCGTTGCATCCACCGATTGAATCCGCAGTCGATTGGAGACGTTCTTCGCACCACGGGAGTGCCATGCGGCGAGACTATCCGCCGTTCAGCAGCCAACTCAATCAAGGCCGTGAGCAGCCCGCCAGGCAGCGATTTCCGGCAGTGCTTCCGCCGCATCGTCCATCAAGGCCGCGTTGGCCTGAAGCAGCAGCTTGCGCTGCCGGGCGTTGAGTTTCTGCGGGAATACCGGTTCTAGGTCGACGACCAGATCGCCGGCCTTGCTTCTGCCTCGCCCCGGGTAGCCCTTGCCGGCCAGCCGCAACGTGCGTTGCTCGGCAGCACCGGCTTCCAGCGCATGTGAAAACACGCCGCCCAGCGACGGCAGTTCGATCTCTGCCCCGGCGATCATCGCCAGCGCGCTGACCGGCATCCGGCAATGCAGGTCGCGGCCGTGTAGCTGGAACAGCGGGTGCGAACGGATGACCAGGGTCAGGTACAGGTGGCCGGCTTGCAGTTCGTCGTCGCCCGGTTCGCCCTGCCCGGCCAGGCGCAGTTCGTCGCCAGGCAGCATGCCGGGCGGGACGGTGATCTTCAGGCTGACTTCGGCACTCTCCCGGCCACTGCCTTCGCAATCCGGGCAGGTGCGCTCCTTAATCAGCCCGCGGCCAGCGCAGGCGTCGCATTTGACCAACCGGCGGTGGGCGTCGTGCACGCGGCCGCTGCCGTGGCAGGCGTCGCAGAAATGCGTCCGCGCCATGCCTGACTCGCCGCTGCCGTCGCAGGTCGGGCAGGCCTTGCCGCGGGTGACGTGGATGGTCTTGCGGCAACCGGCCGCCGCTTCTTCGAGGCTGACGTCGAGGTTCAGGCGGATGTCGGCGGCGCGGGCGATGCTGTCCTCGGCTTCCGGCTCCGGCGCCTCGCTTTCTGGATTTTCCGTTTTTGCCTCATTTTTGCCTTCGACCGTAGCAATCAGCTCGTAGGCGGCGTTGATGACCTTGAAACGCTCGGTCGCCTCCGGGTGGTCGTTGCGGTCCGGGTGCCAGCGCATGGCAAGGCGGCGGTAGGCGCGCTTCCATTCGGCCGGACCGGAATCGCGGGCGACGCCGAGGATGTCGTAGGGATCGATTTGCATGAATTAACGTTCGTCCGGCGGCAGGATCTGCCCGATCAGGCCGGCGATCAGCCCGGCGGTGGCACCGTGCCGGTCGCGGTCCGGGTTGTATTCGACGACTTCCAGCGCCTTCAGGCCGGGCTGGCCGGCGATCCAGTCCATCGCGGTCAGCACGTCGTAGGTAACCAGACCGTCCGGTTCCGGGCTGCCGACGCCGGGCGCCAGTTGCGGGTCGATAGCGTCGAGATCGAGGGTCACGCCGAAGCCGGCCGGGGCGCTGGCGACGATGGCCAGCGCCTCGTCCAGGCAGGCCGCGAAACCGCGCTGCTGGATTTCCTCGTCGCCGATGATGCGCACGCCGAGGCGCTGCAGCAGTTCGAACTCCTCCGGCTCGTAGCTGCGGGCGCCGAGCACGACGGTATGCGCCGCGCTGACCTGGGCGCCGGGCAGGCCGATGTTGAGCAGGCGCTTGTCGCCGCGACCGAGCAGGCAGGCCAGCGGCATGCCGTGGATGGCCCCGGAATAGCTGGTTTCCGGCGTATGGCTGTCGAGATGGGCGTCGATCCACAACAGCCCGAGCGGCTCGCCAAGCACTCGGGCGACGCCGCTCCAGGTGCCGATGGCCACCGAATGGTCGCCGCCGATGACGACCGGGAATTCGTCGGCGCCCAGTGTCAGCGCCACTTCGTCGGCCAGGTGCCGGCACAGCTCGGCGATCCGCGCGACGGTCGGCGTGCCGTCGTCGTCCGGCGCGAACAGGGTGCGGCCCCAATCGACCAGCGCGTGGTGCTCCAGCTCGTGCCAGGCCTGCGAATGATGAAAGGCCACCGGCCCGTCGGCGCACGCCTGATCCTGCGCCCCGATGCCGCTGGCGGCGCCGATGATGCGGATGCGGGCATATCTTTTCAGGCGGGGTGGTTTCATGGCTAAGGTAAAGGCAAAAACAGGCTGACTGGGGAGCGATATCGTTCGGTTAAGCCGGTTCGCCCTTGATCCCTTCGAGCGGGTGAAATTCCATTTGCCAGAGGCCGACCACGCGTCGCACCGTGAGATAGCTGTAGCTGCACCGGTGCGAAGCTACGGCAGTGGTGGCGCGTCAGACCGATCGCCGAAGAAATCATCCCTCAAGCGTTCGATCTGGTGCATGCGCTCATGGAGGATGGTCACGATGCCGATATTGCCATCCGACAGACGACGCCAGTATACGAAGTGCCGCTCATAGCGGAAAAAAAACCCTTCGACACCGAATTCGGCCGGCACCGGCTTCGACGCCACACCGTGCGAGTCGATTCTCGAAAATGCCTCGAACAAGCCGTTGATGTAGCGATTGGCTTGGGTCTCGCCCCAGCCTTCTCGCGTGTAGCGGTAGATCTCGTCCAGGCGCCAGGAGGCCGCCTCCTGGATGCGCAAGCCCGCCACGAATCAGGCACCGGCTTTGGTGTTCGTGCTGGCAGCGGCGTTGCGCGCTATCACGTCCGCAGCCGTCAAGGGCCGATAAGACGTCTCCGCTGCCGCGAAGGCATGCGCGAGCTCCGCCTTGAGCCGATCAAACGCCTGTTGTTCCTTGCGCTCCATGTCGCGCCGGATCAGGTCGCGCATGTACTCGCTGACGTTCTCGTACGCGCCGTCTTGCCGTACATTGGCCGCCACAAAGTCGCTAAGCGTCGCATTCAGGCGGACAGTCATGGTGGTGGTTTGTGACATGTCGGGTTCCAGGGAGTGAGAAAACGTCTTCAATTTAATCAATATTGAAGACAAAAGACAAGATCACGTCGCGTCCAAATTGATCAGGCGTCCGGGTGGCCAAGCACCAGCGTACGCAATTCGGCCACTTCCGCCTCCAGCGCGGTGACCCGGGCGCGGAGTTCTTCCAGTTCCTGACTGCCGGCCGCCACCGGGCGCCCGCTGCTTGCCTCGACCGCCGGCTGGCCGCTCAACAAATGCGCCCAGCGGTTCTCGCGCGAACCCGGCAGGCGCGGCTGTTCGACGACCAGCGGTCCATCGGCCCGCCCGGCCAGTTCTTCGAGGAAGGCGTCGACCGAGGAGATGTCGGCAAAGCGATGCAGGCGTTCGCAGTTCAGGCGCAATTCGCCGGCCGTCTGCGGCCCGCGCAGCATCAGCACGGTCAGCAAGGCAGAAGCCTGAGTCGGCACACCGAGCGCCTTCTCAAATTGATGCTCGAAGCGGCTGACCCGGCTGCCGCTGACTTCACGGACCAGGCCGAGGTCCTTCAGGCTGTCCAGCGCGACCAGAATCTCGGCCTCGCTGGTCTCGATGACCGGATTGCGGCTGGTCTTCTGGTTGCAGCCGGCCAGCAGCGCATTGACCGACAGCGGGTAGGTATCGGGCACGGTGCGCTGCTTTTCGACCAGCGTGCCGAGGATTCGGGTTTCAAGCAGCGACAGCGTGAACAGTGAATCAGCCATGAGTGGTTTCCTGAGATGGTTTGCCCGGTGCCTGGCGATCCGGATCGCGCAACCAGGCGCGGTAGAGTTGCAGGGCAACGTAGGCGTCGTTGGCGGCATAGAGCACCTGCCGCTCGTTGAGGCGCGGGTTGGCCCAGTTGCTGGTGCCGACCTTCTTCGACTTCTGGAATTTCTGGCCGAAATAATGGGCCACCGCCACCTTGGCACCGACCGTGCCGCGATGCCCCGGCCCACGCATCGCTTCGCCGAGGTCGAGCACGTTGTTCAACTCGATGCCCAGCCGCGAGCGCAGCACGCTCTTGTCATTGCCCAACCCGAGGCCTACCTTGAGAATCTCCGGCGCCGCGAGGATGCGACGCAGGACCTCATGGTTGGCCGCCAGCGAAACAGGCAGTAGAAATACGTGGCTTTCGGTCGCCAGTTGCACCAGATGCGGCCCGGTCGATACCTCTCCCTTCAGGAAGGTCGGTTTCGACTCGGTATCGAAGCCGATCACCGGCGCCGCGAGCAGCGCGGCCAGGGCCTGTGCGGCGCGATCCGCCGTGTCGACCAGAGTCACGCGGTCCAGAGAAACGCCGGGGTAGACCGGTAGTTCGCTCTCAGCCAATTGCCGGCGACTAATCGTCACGTCGCTCAAGACAGCAAACTCCTGCAAGGCTGGCTGATCTTAGCTGGCAGCATCCATGTATCCTTATTGTTTTGAACAGACACAAGTGTATGGGATCACACCGGCCGACAGGTCTTTTCTCGTGGCTCAAGGCCAGATTTTTCGGCCGCGCCGCCCCGCTCTCGGACTATGCCCGCGCCCGGCAACTGATCGCCGCCATCGAGCGCGGCGGCGTTCCGCTCGATACCGGCAGGATCAACGCCATTGCCCGCAACCTCGGCCTCGAAGTCTCGCGCCACGCCCCGGCCGAAGAGACCATCCAGCGCATCCGCCAGGCGCTTGCGCGCGCGCCCGGCCATGAGTAAGCCCTGGTTCCTCTACCTGATCGAATGCGCCGACGGCAGCATCTACACCGGCATCGCCGTCGATGTCGCCGCCCGCTACGCCGCCCACTGCAACGGCACCGGCGCCCGCTACACCCGCTCGCACCCGCCGCAACGGCTGCTCGGCTACGAAACGCACCCGGATCGTTCGTCCGCCTCGAAGGCCGAATATCGGATCAAGCAACTGGAAGCCGCGGACAAGCGCCGCTATGCCGCGACACTGATGCAAGACATGGTCGGCGGAGATCAATAAAACCACCGACGTAAATCGAGACAGCGCTCAGGATTGCTCGGCCGGTTTTTGCGCCGCACCGCCCTTCATACCGAACTCGTAATATTTTTCAGCGGAAGCCGTCTGTGCCTGCGCCAAGGCTTGCGCCCTGGCCTCCTTGAGCTTGCGTATCTCTTCCTGGCGCAGGCGTTCCTCTTCTGCCTGGGCTTTTATCCGGGCAATGATCGCCAGCGAGGCAAACACCGTCTCTCCTATGCCGTTGAAGCAAGCGAGGACCAGCAGAGTGACGAAGGCTTTGCCTGCCGAGTCGTAAACGACGGAGTGCAAGGCCCAGACGCCGAGAAACAGGCGAAACGCCATGTGTCGCCAGAAATACGCCTGCTCGCCGCCAGTGGCTGGCGAGGGATTCTTCGAAGCGTTTTGATCCGGCATAGTCGACCAGGGGTTGGTTGGCAACAAAAAAGCGCCCCGAAAGGCGCTTGTCTGCTCGTTGGCTGGCGGAGACGGAGGGATTCGAACCCTCGATGCAGGTTTTGCCCGCATGCTCCCTTAGCAGGGGAGTGCCTTCGACCTCTCGGCCACGTCTCCGAACCTTCAACGAGGCGCGGATGATAGCCATTCCGCGCCCTTTGGTCAAACCTTACTGGTCGAGCCCAAAAGTCCGGTGCAGCACGCGGACGGCCAGCTCCAGATATTTTTCGTCGAGGACGACGGAAATCTTGATCTCGGAGGTGGAGATCATCTGGATGTTGATGCCCTCGTCAGCCAGCGCCTTGAACATCTGGCTGGCGACGCCCGGGTGGGAGCGCATGCCGACACCGACGGCGGAGACCTTGCAAATTTTGTTGTCGCCGGTGATTTCGCGGGCGCCGAGCTTGGCCTTGGTTTCTTCCAGGATGCCCTTGGCCTTGGCGAAGTCGCCGCGGTTGACGGTGAAGGAGAAGTCGGTCGTGCCATCGTGCCCGACGTTCTGGATGATCATGTCGACGTCGATGTTGGCGGCGGCGATGGCACCAAGAATCTGGTAGGCGATGCCCGGGGTGTCCGGTACGCCGAGCATGGTCAGCTTGGCTTCATCGCGATTGAAGGCGATACCGGAAATGATCGGTTGTTCCATGTTCTTGTCTTCCTCAACAG
>CAIXSK010000207.1 GCA_903922075.1 uncultured beta proteobacterium
CCGCCAGGCCGGCAATGATCTTCCACGGCAGGCCGGCGAAGAAAATGACGTAGAAACCGGCGGCGCCAACCAGCAGGGCGGTGCCGAGATCGGGCTGCTAGGCGATCAGTGCGAAGGGGATCAGCAGCAGGAGCGCCGCCCCGACGTAATGCTTGAGTTTCAGGGTGGCCTCGTATTTGTGGAAGTACCAGGCGAGCATCAGCGGCATGGCGATCTTCATGATTTCCGAGGGCTGGATGCGCGTAAATCCGAGCGAAAGCCAGCGCCTGGCGCCGTTGACCGTGATCCCGAACAAAAATACGGCGACGAGCAGGATAACGCCTACGACATAGAGCGGGATGGCGAAACTCATCAACTTCTGCGGCGGCAGGCGGGAAACAAACCACATGACGACCAGGGCGATGCCCATGTTGCCGGCCTGCGAGAGCATGCGATGGCTGCTGTCCCAAGTGGCCGAATTGACCGTGGCCAGGCCGATACCCATGATCGCCAGGGTGATGAAAAAGAGCGGGAAGTCGATGTGGGCGATCAACTGCAGCCAGCCACGACGGAGGGTGCCGACGATATCGATCATTCCTCGTGCTCCTCCTCGATTGCCGCACTGTCTTCAGGGGCAGCGCCGGCCGGGAGTTTGCCGAGCAGGTAGTAGTCGATGACCATGCGGGCGATCGGCGCCGCAGACTGGGCACCGAAACCGCCATTTTCGACCAGCACGGCGAGGGCGATCTTCGGGTTGTCGGCCGGCGCATAGGCGATGAACAGGGCGTGGTCGCGCAGTTCCTTCTTGATTGCGCCTTCCTTGTATTGCGCCCCTTTCAGCGAAAAGACCTGGGCCGTACCCGTCTTGCCGGCGGCTTCATACGGCGCGCCGGCAAAGGCCCGGGCACCGGTGCCTTCCTTGTTGACGCCGACCATCGCGCGCCGGATCACGTCGACGTTGCCGGGCTTCAGCTGCAGATCGCGTATCGGCTGCGGTTCGACCAGACGCTTTTCCCCGGATTTGGTATCGGCAATATGACGGACCAGATGCGGACGGAACATCACGCCGTTATTCGCCAAGATGGCCGTGGCCTGGGCCAGTTGGATCGGCGTGTAGGCGTTGTAGCCCTGGCCGATGCCGATCGAGATCGTCTCCCCGGCATACCATTTCTGTTGTTCCGGCTTCTTGAAACGCTGCTTCTTCCATTCCTGCGAGGGCAACACGCCCTTCGACTCGCCCGAATCGTCCTTGCCGAGATCGATACCAGTGCGCTGACCGAGGCCGAGCGAGCCCATGAATCGGGAAATACTGTCGATCCCCATGTCGTTGGCCAGCATGTAGTAATAGGTGTCGCAGGAATGAACGATGGACTTGTACATGTCCACGCTGCCGTGACCACCCTTCTTGTCGTCGCGGAACTGGTGGTTGCCGAAATTGAAGTAGCCTGGGTCGCTGATCGCCTGGTTGGGGGTGCGCTTGCCCATTTCCAGCGCGGCCAGGGCCATGAAGGGCTTGAAGGTCGAGCCCGGCGGATAGGCGCCGTTGATTGCCCGGTTGATCATCGGCTTGCTCGGGTGTTCGTTCAACTCCTTCCAGTTTTCGGGAGTGATGCCGTCGACAAACAGATTGGGGTCGTAGGTTGGCGTCGAGACCAGGGCGAGAATGCCGCCGGTCGACGGATCGATGGCGACCAGGGAGCCCTTGCGGTCCCCGAAAGCCTTCTCGGTGATTTCCTGCAACTTGATGTCCAGCGTCAACTGGAGGTTGTTGCCGGACACCGGCGGGATGCGCTTCAGGCTGCGCAAGGCACGGCCGCCGGCGTCGATCTCGACTTCCTCGTAGCCGGTTTCGCCATGCAGTTCGAACTCGTAGTGCTGTTCGAGGCCGGTCTTGCCGACGTGGTCGGTGCCCTTGTAGTTGGCCTGCTTTTCCGACTCTTCGATCCATTTCAGGTCGCGTTCGGTGATCCGGCCGATATAGCCAATGGCGTGCGATGCGATGTCGCCCAGTGGGTACTGGCGGAACAGCCGGGCCTTGACCTCGACACCCGGGAAACGGTAGCGGTGGGCGGCGAATTTGGCCACCTCGGCATCGGTGAGGCGGGTGCGGATGGGGATCGACTCGAAGTTCTTGGCCTCGTCGAGCAGGCGCTTGAAGCGCTTGCGATCCTTGGGCTGGATCTCGATGACCTCGGCCAGGGCATCGATCGTCTCGTCGAGCTTGCCGGCCTGCGACGGAGTGATTTCCAGCGTAAAGGCCGAATAGTTGTGGGCCAGCACGACCCCATTTCGATCGGTGATCACGCCGCGGTTGGGTACGATGGGGATCAGCGCGATACGGTTGTCTTCGGCTCGCGTCTGGTAGAAATCGTGCTGGATGACCTGCAGCCAGATGAAGCGTCCAAGCAGCAGCCCGAAGGCGAGCAGAACGAAAACCGCAGCAAAGCCCAGGCGAAAGCGAAAGCGGTCGACGTCGGCTTCCGGATTGGTGAAGTTGCCCACGAACTACGGCCTCTGCACTAAATCGGACGGTTGGGATCCTGCTCGACCGGCCGGTACTGTGGCAGGAGCAGGATGAAGGTGAACGGAATCCAGAGCAGCGTGGCGATGAAGGGGCCGACGAAGTAACCCCAGCCGGGGAAATCGGCACCGACGGCGAGGCGCATCAGGGATTGCAAAACCTGGGTCGCGACCAGTAAAGGCATGACCTGAAGTGCCTGCTGGAACAGCGGGAACCACAGGATGCGTCGGGACAGCGACGAGGCGGTGTAGGCAAGCAGCACGTAGGCAAAGCAATGCTGGCCGAGCACGGCACCGTCAGCGACATCCATCAGCAGGCCGAGGACGAAGGCCCAGCCCATGCCGACGCGGCGGAATTCGCGGATGCTCCAGAAACAGAGAACCAGGGCGACCCAGTCCGGGACGCCCGGCCAGTGGGCGGTCGGCAGGAAATTGAGCAGGGCGGCGACGATCAGGCTGAAAAAGATGAACCAGGGCCGGACCGGTAGCAGGATGCGCGAGGAGGAAAAGGTCGGTTGCATCAGTTTTCCTTGCCGGCCGTCTTTTTCTTCCTGCGTTGCAGGCTGGGCTTGTCGCCGGATCCGCCTGGGCGGCTGGAAGACTCCGGTGGCGCCGGGGGCAGGGCCTGGCGCGGGTCGAGGACCATGACTTCGCCGAAGTTTTCGACACCGGCAATCGGCACGCAGAAAATACGGGCAAAGGAGTAGGCGCTATCGCGCTCGATATTGACCACCTTGGCGACCGGGAAGCCGGGCAGATAAATGCCGTCGAGGCCGGAGGTGACCAGCACGTCGCCGATCTGGATATCGGCGTTGGCCGGCATGTAGCGCAATTCGAGCTGGCCATTGCCCAAGCCGAAGACGACCGAGCGCTGGCCACTGCGCACGATCTGCACCGGCACGACCTGATCCTTGTCGGTGATCAGCGTGATTTCAGCTGAAAACGGGAAGACGCGGGTGACCTGGCCGACGACGCCGGTCTCGTCGATGGCCGGTTGCCCGGCGACAATGCCTGCCTGCTGGCCCTTGTCGACAATGATCTTGCGTGAGAACGGGTCGCGGGCGGTGTACAGAATTTGGGTCACCTGGCCGCTGGCCTTTTCGCGTTCCTTGACCGCCAGCAGCTTGCGTAGCCGTTCGTTTTCGACCTCCAGTTGGGCCAGTCGCTGCAGATTCGGGGCGGTGGCCAGCTGGTTGTGCTTCAGCTCGCTGTTTTCCTGCTGCAGCGCGCGCAGGCCCTGCAGGTAGGTGGCGGCATAGTCGACCAGGCTGCCCGGCGTTTGGGCGACGCGCTGGACCGGGTCGATGACCAGGGCGATGCTCTGGCGAACCAGATCGAGGCTCTTGAAACGCAAGTCGACGACGAAAATCGCCAGCGAAACGGCGATGTAGAAAGTCAGAAGGGCCAGCGGTGCTGGCCCTCGCTTGAAGAACGGTGGAGGCGCGTGGTCGATACCGGCCATCGCTCAATCCCGGAATGCTACGGTCAAGGCTTAATCCGAGGCAAAAATGCTGCCCAGCTTGTCCATCTTTTCCAGCGCCATGCCGCAGCCGCGGGCGACGCAAGTCAGCGGCTCGTCGGCGACGATCACCGGCAGGCCGGTTTCTTCCATCAGCAGACGGTCGAGGTCGCGCAACAGGGCGCCACCACCGGTGAGGACCATGCCCTTTTCGGCGATGTCGGCACCGAGTTCAGGTGGGGTCTTTTCCAGCGCGGACTTGACGGCGGAAACGATCTGGTTGAGCGGATCGGTCAACGCTTCGAGGATTTCGTTGGAGGAAATCGTGAACTTGCGCGGGATGCCTTCGGCCTTGTTGATGCCGGAGACTTCCATTTCCTTGACCTCGGCGCCCGGGAAGGCGGAACCGATGTTCTTCTTGATGTTCTCGGCAGTGTTCTCGCCGATCATCATGCCGTAGTTGCGGCTGATGTAATTGATGATCGCTTCGTCCAGCTTGTCGCCGCCGACGCGGACGGAACCGGCATAGACGAGGCCGCCGAGCGAGATGACGCCGACTTCGGTGGTGCCGCCGCCAATATCGACGACCATCGACCCG
>CAIXSK010000208.1 GCA_903922075.1 uncultured beta proteobacterium
CGTGCCGCGCCTGCTCGACATTGGCGTGCTGCCCGACATCCTGGCCGGCAACATCATCGGCATCGTCGCCCAGCGCCTGATCCGCCGCCTGTGCGAACACTGCAAGACCCCCTACCACGCCGAGGCGCATGAAATCCGCCTGCTCGGCTCGCTCGGCGAAGGCCCGCGGCCGGTGCTGTTCCGCCCGACCGGCTGCGAACTGTGCGATTTCCAGGGCTATCGCGGGCGCATCGCGATCATGGAATTGCTGCGCATCGACGCCGGCATCGATGAACTGATCGCCCGCCGGGCGACCACCCATGAAATCCGCGCTCGCGCCGTGCTGCAGGGCTTCACGACGCTGGCCGACGACGGCATGCACCGCGTGCTCAACGGCACCACCTCGCTCGAGGAACTGGCCCGCGTCGTCGACCTGACCGACCGGATGTAGCCGCGCCATGCTTTTCGACTACAAAGCGGTCAGCGTGGAAGGTCGAACGACCTACGGGCGGCTCGATGCGATCAACCTGGTCGACCTCGAGATGCGCCTCAAGCGGATGAACCTCGACCTGGTCAACGGCACGCCGATCCAGCATCGCGCGCTGTTCGGAGGGCAGAAGGTGCCGCGCCCGGAGCTGATCAATTTCTGCTTCCACCTCGAACACCTGACCCGGGCTGGCGTGCCCATCCTCGAAGGGCTTACCGACCTGCGCGATTCGGTCGAGCATCCGCGCTTCCGCGAGGTGATGGCCGGGTTGATCGAGAGCATCGAGGGCGGCCAGACGCTGTCGCAAGGCATGGCCACCCACCCCGACATCTTCAGCCAGGTGTTCTGCAATCTGGTCCGCGCCGGCGAAGCGAGCGGCCAGTTGCCCGACGTGCTGGCCAGCCTGACCGAGTCTTTGAAGTGGGAAGACGAACTGGCGACGCACACCAAGAAGCTGCTGATGTACCCGGCCTTCGTTGCCACCATCGTGCTCTCGGCCACCGCCTTCCTGATGGTCTACATGGTCCCGCAGCTCAAGCTGTTCGTGAAGAACATGGGCCAGGCGCTGCCGCTGCATACCCAGGTGCTGTTCTTCGTCTCCGACCTGCTGGTCGATTACTGGGCCGTCTTCCTGCTCCTGCCGATCATCGCCCTGGTCGCCGGGCAGGCGATCCTGCGCAGCGACCCGCTGGCCCGCACCCGCCTCGACGGCTTCAAGCTGCGTCTGCCGGTCGTCGGCCCCATCCTCAAGAAGATCATCCTGTCCCGCTTCGCCAACACCTTCGCCATGCTCTACGCCTCGGGCATCCCGGTCCTGGAATCGATCCGCACGACGCAGCAGATCGTCGGCAACCGCGTCGTCCAGAAAGCGCTGGAACGGGTCGAGCAATCGATCCGCGAAGGCCAGAACGTGGCCGGCGCCTTCCGCGATGTCGGCATGTTCCCGCCGCTCGTCGTGCGCATGTTGCGCATCGGCGAAAGTACCGGCGGCCTCGACAAGGCACTGCTCAACGTCAGTTACTTCTACAATCGCGACGTCAAGGAATCGGTCGGCAAGGCCCAGGCGCTGATCGAGCCGCTGCTCACCCTGTTCATGGGCGCCCTGCTTGGCTGGATCATGCTTTCGGTCATCGGCCCCATTTACGACGTCATCAGCAAGATCAAAACGTGAGCAGCCGCCTTCTCTACCTCAATGCGCACCAGCTGTCGGCCTTCGCCTGGCAGGGCGGCCGCCTGCTGGCGGAGGGTGTCTTCGCCAGCGACGACGACGGCCTTCGGCAGTTTGCCGAGTACCTGGCCGGCCGCCGCGGCAGCCATTTTTCACTGCTTGCCAACGTCGCCGAGGAGGGCCACGTCCAGGAACTGATCCCCTTCCTGCACGGCCGCGACCGCCAGGCACTGATCGCCCGCCGGATAGGTCAGCACTTCCTCGGCACCTCCCTGGCGGCGGCCATTTCGCTCGGCTACGAGAAAACGCAGCGCAAGAACGAACG
Organism: uncultured beta proteobacterium; assembly: GCA_903922075.1. Classification (GTDB taxonomy): domain Bacteria; phylum Pseudomonadota; class Gammaproteobacteria; order Burkholderiales; family Rhodocyclaceae; genus Azonexus. Next base: position 1,960 of record CAIXSK010000208.1, read on the forward strand.
GGTGCTGCTCTCCGCCCTGACCAACCCGGCGCACTTCGCGCCCTGGTTAAAGGCCATCGACACGGCCGAAGCGCCGCTCGCCGGCATCTACACCGTCGCCCAACTGGGCGGCCTGCTGCTCAAAAAAATCGGCCAGAATGCCGGCCGTTGCCTGTTGCTGACGCTGCAGGACCAGTCGATCCGCGAAAGCTACCTGGTGGGCGGTCACGCCCATTTCTCGCGCATGGCGCCGCTGACCGACAGCAGCATTGCCGGCATCGCCCGCAGCTTCGCCGCCGAGGCCGGCAAGCTGCACCAGTACCTGATCGGCCAGCGCCTTATCGGGCGCGACGATGTCCTGCCGGTCTTCATCGTCGCCCATCCGCAGAGCATCCCGGCCATCGAAAACGCCTGCCCGTCACACGGTCAGCTCGACTTCACAATCATCGACAGCCATGCCGCGGCGGCCCGGCTCAAGCTACAAACGCTGCCCGAGGACAACCGCAGCGACCAGCTTTTCCTGCATTTGCTGGCCACCGCGCCGCCCGGCCAGCAATTCGCCGGCGAGGCACATCGCCATCACTACCGGCTGGCCCAGATCCGCCACGGACTGATCGCCGCCGGCCTGGTCGCCCTGCTCGGTGGCGCGCTGTTCGCCGCCAAAAACACTTTCGACGCCCACGCCCGGCGCGAGGAGGCCGTTCGCCTGAAGACCGAGGAGACCGACCTCGCCCGGCGCTACCAGGAAATCTCGGCCACCTTCCCGCAACTCGGCGTCGACAACGACAGCCTGCGCCGCCTGACCGGCCGCTACGGCGAACTGCTGCGCCAGCAACGCCAGCCCGGCCCGGCCTACGCCCAGGTCAGCCGGGTGCTCGACCGCATGCCGGCCATCGTGCTCGAAAGCATCGACTGGAAAAATGGCCAAAATTTGCCATCGACCGTAGCATTTGCCGCCGACAGCCCTGAAATCACCACCGTTCGTGCCTCGGTGCGTCTCGAACGCGCCGACACCCGGCAAATCCTCGCCGTCTTCGAGCAATTCGTCGACGCGCTGAAAGCCGAGCCGGGCGTCACCGTCAAAGTGCTGCAACGCCCCTTCGACGTCGAATCCGGCACCGCCCTGCGCGGCGGCGACGGCATCGACGAAGCGGCGCCAGCCCGACCGTTTGCCGTCGAAATCACCCGGAGCAGCGCGCCATGACGCTGTCCCGCCGCGATCTTCGCAAGCTCGCCTTGCCGCTGGCCGCCATGCTGGCGCTGCTGCTCGTCGCCGGGCTGCTCGCCTGGCATACGCAGTCCGATGCCACCCAGGCCGAACGGGAACGCAGTGCAGCCAGCGCCGCGCGCAACCAGATCGAGCAGCGCCTGCGCCAGGTGCGCAACGAAGAGCAGGAAATCAAGGAGCGCGCCCACCTTCTCCAGCGTCTGCAAAGTACCGGGATCGCCGGCGACGAGCGCCGCCTGGACTGGATGGAACTGCTGCGCGACACCCAACGCGACCTGCGCCTGCCCGGCATGAAATACGAGTTCGGCGTCCAGACCGCCCTCGATGGCGGCAAGCTCGCCGCCGACGGCTGGTACGCCAGCCCGCTGCGCATCCAGTTCCGCCTGCTGCATGAAGGCGACCTGCTCAACTTCCTCGCCCGCATCCAGAAAAACGCCAGCGCGCTGGTCCTCGTCCGCGCCTGCAAACTCGGCTCCCTGCCCGGCCAGCCCGACGCCCGGGCCGCCCTGGCGCAACTGGGTGCCGAATGCGAGATGCAGTGGCTTACCGTCCGCCGCCCGCCAGGCAAGGGCTGAGCATGCACCGCGCCATCCCCGCCCTCCTGCTCAGTCTCATCGCCCTGCCCGGACAGGCCGA
>CAIXSK010000209.1 GCA_903922075.1 uncultured beta proteobacterium
GATCAGGTTGACGTAGGATTCCGGCTTGCCGCCGCCTTCCTCGAACCAGGCCAGCGCCCAGGTGGCGCCTTCGCCGACGGCAAAGCCGTTGGCGGTTTCAACGTATTTCTCGCCGACGAAGATCGGCGCCACTGGCGTGCCGACCATCATTTCATTGAGGTAGTCGGCCATGCCGTTCTGGTAGCACCAGGATTTCTTGTCCTGGCCTTCGATGTCCAGTTCGACCGTGACGTTGGGCATCAGCACGGCCTTGGAGCGCAGCAGGTGCTCCAGTTGGGCGAGGTTGACCTTGGGCGAGTCGAAATACTTGGGGTCGGGCGAGATACGCACCGTCGTGCCGGTATTGCGTTGGCCGCAATCGCCGATCCGGCTCAGTGGTTCGGTGACGAAGCCGGCGCCGAAGGCGATGTGATGGATGCCGCCGCCGCGCTTGATCTCGACTTCCAGCCGCGTCGACAGCGCATTGGTCACCGAAACGCCGACGCCGTGCAGGCCGCCCGAGAAGCGGTAGGCGTTGCCCGATTCCTTCTTGTTGAACTTGCCGCCAGCGTGCAGTTTGCAAAAGACCAGTTCGACTGCCGGCCGGCCTTCTTCCGGGTGGATATCGACCGGGATGCCGCGGCCGTTGTCGGCCACCTCAATGATCCCGTCGGCCCGGATGGCGACCGAAATCTTCTTGGCGAAGCCGGCCAGCGCCTCGTCGGCCGCATTGTCGATGACTTCCTGGACGATGTGGGTCGGGCAGGTCGTCCGGGTGTACATGCCCGGGCGTTCCTTTACGGGTTCGAGGTCCTTGAGGACGCGGATCGAGGCGGCTGAGTAGTCGGTCATGGTCTCAAAATCTGGCGGGTAACGAGGGCCACCGGGGCAGGTGGCGCGGCCGGCATTCTAACCCGAGGGGGGCCTCATGCCGGGACCGGTGTTGCACCCGATCAGTTGCCGCAGTTTGTCCTGCACTGGTCGTAGGCGGCCTGGCAATCCTCGCAGGCGCCGGCCGCGCAGGATTTTTGGCAGGTCCACAAGCGGTCGGCACAGCCCCGGACGCAACTGTTCCACCCGATTTGCCGGGCCGTCGGTTGGCCGGGCGGCGGCAGGCGCAGCACGTCGCCGCTCGCCGGGCGGCAGTTGTCCAGTTCGATCCGACGGGGTGGTCCGGGCAGCACGTCCCAGTCGGCCCCCGAAAATTCCAGTTCGCGCTGCAGGCCGGGGAGGTCGCCTGGCTTGAGCAGACCGCCATCGATCAGGGTGTTGAGGGCGAGACAGTCGGCCTGTCGGGCCTGCGCAGTCGACGCGGTGGCATTGGCGTTCAGCGACTGCCGGGCGCACTGGTGGGCGTAGAGGAAATAACGGGCGTTGCTGCTCAGTTGCGGCAGGAGATCCGGGTTGTAATGGATTTCCCGCCGTCCGCCCTGGCCGACCGTGCGGACCAGCACCGTCTGCCGGGTATCGGCGACGCCGCGCAGGGTTTTGCCGCGGCCGTCGAAACAGCTTTCGAAAACCACCGTTTCGGTCGCTACGGCCTGCCCGGAGAGCAGGGCGACCAGCAGGCCGGCGAGGATCATTTGCCAAATATTGCCCAACATCGCATTCCCTCCGTTGTTTGCCATCTTTTAACCATACTCGATTCGGCCTCGCGGACAAATCCCCAGTGTTCGGCGGGAAATCCAAAATTGGGCAAAAAATGCCGCTGACCGTAGGCTTGCCTGTTGTTTCCACGGGCGCAGCATTTTGTACGCCGGCGGCATCGCCGATGCTCATTGACGTGAATCTGCGTGGCATAATCGGCTGAGATTTCGATTGCCGGCCGGGCGGAAAGGGAGTGTCATGACTCATGATCAATCGCAGGACCCCATGCCGATGCGCAATTTTCGTCCGCGCGGTCCCGACCGGCGGTCGAGCAATCGATTGTCGCCGCCGCCGTATCGAACCGCCGACGGCCTCGTGTCGGTCGATCGTCGTTCGCCGGTCGACCGGCGCGCCTGCTGGATCAAGGATTTCGTACTCGACGACCGCAATGGCGATGCGGAGTGAGGGGGATTTCTCCCGGTTAGAATAGCGCCTCACCTCACTGGAGCGCACCAATGGCCGGAGCCAGCCTGCTTGCCCTGATCGACGACATCGCGACGATCCTCGACGACGTCGCGATCCTGACCAAGGTGGCGGCCAAGAAAACCGCCGGCGTGCTCGGCGACGACCTCGCCCTGAATGCACAGCAGGTCGCCGGGATCGCCGCCGAGCGCGAATTGCCGGTGGTCTGGGCGGTGGCCGTCGGGTCCTTGAAGAACAAGCTGATCCTGGTGCCGGCGGCGCTGGCGATCAGCGCCTTCATCCCGTGGGCCGTGGTGCCGCTGCTGATGATCGGCGGCCTCTATCTCTGTTTCGAAGGGGTCGAGAAGCTGGCCCACAAATGGCTGCACAGCGCCGCCGAAGATGCCGCAAACCACGCCGAAGAACTCGCCGCGGTGGCCGACGAGACGGTCGATCTGGCGGCCTTCGAGGCGGACAAGATCAAGGGCGCGATCCGCACCGATTTCGTGCTGTCGGCCGAGATCATCGTCATCGCCCTAGGCACCGTGGCCAGCCAGCCGCTGAGTACCCAGTTTTCCGTGCTGGCCGGCATCGGCCTGATCATGACGGTCGGCGTCTATGGCATCGTCGCCGGTATCGTCAAGATGGACGATGTCGGCGCCTGGCTGCTGCACAAGGGCAGCGGGGCGGCCAAGATCGTCGGCAAGGGGCTGCTGCTGGCGGCGCCGAGGCTGATGAAGACGCTGAGCGTCGTCGGCACGGCGGCGATGTTCCTGGTCGGCGGCGGCATCCTGACCCATGGCTTGCCGCCGGTGCATCATGGCATCGAGGACGTGGCGGCGCAGGCTGGCATGCTCGGCGGAGTGGTATCGATGGCGCTCGATGCGGTGGTCGGTATCGTCGGCGGGGCGCTGGTGCTGGCGGCCGTGCTGGCCTTCGGCGCGGTGCGCAAACGAATGAACAAGGGAGAAGCGGCATGAGCAAGGCACTGCGTTTGTCGGAAAAATGGTTCCGTTTCGGGCTGTGGATCGTCGCCTTCGTCTTCGCCAGTTTCCTGATCGGGCTCGGCGGGACGATTGTCCATAACCTGCCCAAGGTCGAGCATCACTACACCCTCGACGATTTCATCGACAAGCCCGCGGCCACCGCCTTGCGCAGCGAATTGAAAGGGCTGCAGGAGAGCAGCCGGATCGCCCAGGAGGCGCACGAGCAGGCGCAGTTGAAGCTGAACGGCGCGCGCGCCAACTCGGCGGCGGCGCGCGACACCTTCAATAACTGGCTGGCCACCCGCCAGGCGACGAAGCGTGCCGAGCAGGACAGCGAACTGATCGAGCGCACGCAGGCGCTCGACGAACTGAAGATCCTCGAACGCAAGGCGCTGGCCGAGGTCGAGCGCCAGCAGCAGAGCCTGCTCGACGCCCGCCAGGCCGAGGGCCGCGCCCAGCGCGAAATGCGCGTGCTGGAAGACGCCGCGGCGCAAAAACTCAATGTCGAGCTGCGCGAGCAGGAGCTGCGCGTTTTCGGCTATCGCCTGGCGCTGACGCTGCCGCTGCTCGTCATCGCCGGCTGGCTGTTCGCCAAAAAGCGCCACAGCACCTGGTGGCCCTTCGTCTGGGGCTTCATCTACTTTGCGCTGTTCGCCTTCTTCGTCGAGCTGGTGCCCTACCTGCCGAGCTACGGCGGCTATGTGCGCTACGTCGTCGGCATCGTCATCACCGTGCTGGTTGGCCGCTACGCCATCATTGCGCTGAACCGCTACCTGGAAAAACAGAAGCAGGCCGAGGCGATGCCCGACCTCGAGCGGCGCAAGGAACTCAGCTACGACACGGCGCTGGCCCGGCTGGCCAAGAAGGTTTGCCCCGGCTGCGAACGGCCGGTGGACCTGAGCAACACGGCCATCGACTACTGCCCGCACTGCGGCATCTGCCTGTTCGACCATTGCGGCATGTGCAACGAGCGCAAAAGCGCCTTCTCGCGTTTCTGCCACGCCTGCGGAGCGGTGGCCGGGCAGGGGACGGCCGACTGAGGCGGATGTTCAGTTAGCGCCGGGCGGGGCGGCCGAATGCTACGGTAGGCCGGAAAAAAAAGGCCAAAATCAAGATTTCGGGGGCGCTGGCCGGCTACATGCGGCCGAAGCCGCCGCCGGGACCGCCCATGCCTCCACCCGGTCCGCCACGGCCGCCCGGCCTTTCTCCACCACGTTCGCCGCTGCGTTCGGCCGGTTCTCCGGTGCTGCCACCGAATCCGGAATAGAGCGCCGGCACCGTCCGGGCCAGTAGCTGATCGGCGCTTGCCTTCTGCTTGTCGTCGAGCGCTGCATAGAGGCGGCCGGCGGCCTCGTGGATGTCTTCCATGGCGGCCAGGCGATTGCGCACGACCTCGACTTTCTGCCCGATCTGGCGCGGCGCGCTCAGGCGGGCCGCGGCACGGTAGGGTGGCAATTTCATCTGGTCCGCCATCAGCGCGCCGACCTTTTCTTGATAGGCCTCCCACAGCACGGCTTGCGCCGGTGTCAGGGCCAGCGCCTCGGCGGTTTTCTGCAAGTCGGCCTGCAAAGCGGCGACCGGCGACATTGCCCCGCTGCTCTCCCGGCCGCCATCGCGTGGTGGCGGCCTGTCCCCAGGTTCGCCGCGACTGCCCAGAGGGGCACAGGCGACGAGGACGGTAAGGGCGGTGGCGAGCAGCGGCAGGCGTAGGCTTGGGGGCATGGCAGCGGGCGAGAGTGGCGAGGCAGGCATTGTCGCCGTGGCCGGGGTTAAGCACGGTTAAGGGCTGGTAAATCATTGTTTGGCGCCGTTCAGTTAAGGACGATGGCCTAGAAATATTTGGTTTGCATCCGCCGGATGGCATGCCAATATGATATGAAAGGGGTTGGCTTGGGTGATCCCGGCAGAGGATGCTTTCAGGAGGAGACCGATGCGCAACTTGCTGGGTTTTATCGGTGCGCTTGGCGTCGGTGCGACGGCGCTGGCTGACGACGCAGGCGTCCGTTTGAGCAAGGACGAATTGACGGCGCTGGTGATCAATGCGGAAACAAGTTACCTGACCCGGTCGGGTAGCCTGCATCGCTGGCGAAACGATCCGGGTGGCAATTTTGTCGTGTCTACCGACCACAAGAAGCACGGCAGCGTGATGGGCATCAAAGCCAGCTCGGCGCCAGGTACCTGGCGCATCAGCGACGAAGGAAAATACTGTGTGCAGATTGAGTGGCGTCGGGAAAAGGAGGACTGGTGCGCTTACGTCGTCAAGGGCGAGGATGGTGGCTACTACCTGAACAAGGTCGATCCGGCCCGCAAGATCGAATTCCTGAAATAGCGGATCGAACAGCGAGCCGGTCAGCCAGGTGCCGGTGCAGGGCGAGCGGGTAGCGGCGCTCATGTCGCCGTTTGGCGGCAGCGTGTTTGGCGTGTGCTTTCGTCGCGTGCGGCAAGGCTGCCCTTGCGTAGCAAAGCGTTTTAGTCTGATCCGGGTTAGGCAGCAAAAAATTTGCATTTATTGGTAAAATAATAAAAATGTCAGTCCATGAGGAGATGTCGATGAACAAGGCTCTAGCAGACGGCGAAGCGGCTGGTTTGCCCGCGGAGGATTGCGCCTCGTCCGGTGCAAGTTGGGCCTTCGATCACTCCGTCCTGGAAGCGATCCCGGCCTCGGTTGCGCAAATTGATGCGCATGGCCGCATCGTCGCGGCCAACCATTTGTGGCAGACACTGGCGAACGAGGAGGGCGGCCTGCTGGCCGGGGCTGTGCCGGGGGCGGATTACCTCGCCGTATTCAGC
>CAIXSK010000210.1 GCA_903922075.1 uncultured beta proteobacterium
CATCCGGAAAAATCGGCCGAAGCGCACGAGGAACTGACCCGCCAGGCCGAGATCATCCTCGAAAAGCTGGAGTTGCCCTACCGTCGCATGGCGCTGTGTTCCGGTGACATGGGCTTCTCGGCCGCCAAGACCTACGACCTCGAAGTCTGGCTGCCGGCCCAGAACACCTATCGCGAAATCTCGTCCTGCTCGAACTTCGGCGCCTTCCAGGCCCGCCGCATGCAGGCCCGTTTCCGCAACGACAAGAACAAGCCGGAGCTCTGCCATACCCTGAACGGTTCCGGCCTGGCCGTCGGCCGCACGCTGGTCGCCATCCTCGAAAACAACCAGCAGGCCGATGGCAGCGTGACCATCCCGGCGGTTCTGCGTCCGTACATGGGCGGGATGGAAGTGCTGTCGCCGCTGAAGTAAGCCGGTTTTCGCCGGGATCGATCGATTCGGGCGGAAACGCTGTGCTTCAGTCGCTGTCCGTCGCCGAGGCGAAGCCCGGGATGCTTCCCGTTGCGGGCAGTTTCAATCCCGGGTCGGTCGTGCCGTCCAGGCCGGAAATCGAGCGGGCCGCGGCGGTCCTTTTGACATAGGCCTTGCGCCGCTCCTCGACTTCGATGACCAGCTGCTTCAGACCCTCGGCGGACCTTGGCGTCGGCGCAAAGGGCTGTGCGTTGCGCTGCAGGATGTCGTAGTAGCTGCGGATATTCTCGACCAGGATGACCGCCTCGCCACCGCGCGCCCGGCCGGTCTTCAGCTGCTGGTAAATCTTCGGCTGGGCCAGTTTGGGCAGGATGCTCTTCATTTCGTACCAGGAGTTCGGGTCGGCCTTCAATTGCCGGGCCAGCGTCCGTGCCGTGTTGAGGTGGCCGGGGCCGATGTTGTAGGCGGCCAGCGCCAGCCAGGTGCGATCCGGCTCGGCCACGTCTTCGGATAGCTGTTCCTTGAGCAGGTTCACGTAGCGCGCCCCGGCCAGGATGCTCTCGCTGGGGTCGAGGCGGTTGCTCACCTCCAGCCGGTCGGCGGTTTCCTCGGTCAGCATCATGATGCCGCGTACGTTGGTGTAGCTGGTCGCGTTCGGGTCCCAGTGCGACTCGTGGTAGGCAATGGCGGCGATCAGCCGCCAGTCGAGGCCAGTCAGTGCCTGCGCCGCCTGGAAGTATTTGCGGAACTTGGGCAGCGTGGTTTCGATCTCGCCGAGAAACTTGACGATGTCGGGCTGCTCCAGGCGCCGGACATGGCCGAGGTAGCGGTCTTCCAGCCGGGCCAGCGTGCCGTCGTGCTGGACACGTTCGATGAAGCTGTCCAGCCGGGCCTTGAGTTCGGCGTTCGGGTGGGTGCCGAGCAGCCAGACGACCGGCGTCGTCTTGCCCAGGGGCAGGGTGGTGCGCAGGTTGGGGATGTGCTGGTTGGCGATGTCCTCGACACTCTCGTCAATGGCGACGTAGTCGATCTGGCGGTTGCCGAGCTTTTCCAGCAAGTCGAGGACGTCGCCCTGGCCGATTTCGACCACCGTCATCCCGGGCAACTGCGCTTTGAGTCTTTCCAGCGTCACGGCCTGCCGCGATCCGGCCATCACGTGGACTGTCTTGCCGGCCAGTTGCGACAACTCGGTCAGTGGTAGCGTGGCCTCATGCTGGGCCAGAATGTCGCGGGTCTGGAAAATGGCCGGCGTCGCCTGGTTGCCGCTGTCGGCCTGCGGCGCGAGCCAGGCGGCGGCGAGGTGATAGCGTTCCTTGCCGAGTTGGTTCTCCAGGTCATCCGGTTCGGCGACGAGGTATTTGACGCCGACCCCCAGTTCCTGGGCAAAGGCCTGCGTCAGATCGTATTCGAGCCCGCCCGGGTTGCCGTTTTCGTCGGTCGCATAGGTCATCAGGCCGGGGCTGGTCAGCACCACCAGATCGTGCTGGGCCGGCGTCGGGAAAGGCAGACGCGACCCGACATCGCCGCAGCTTGCAGCGATCAGGAGTCCTGAAAACGTCAATAGTCGTTTTATCCAGCGCATCTGTTGTGATATTATTTCGGTCCCGCGGAGAGGTGGCAGAGTGGTCGAATGTACCTGATTCGAAATCAGGCGTACTGCAAGGTACCGTGGGTTCGAATCCCACCCTCTCCGCCAGC
>CAIXSK010000211.1 GCA_903922075.1 uncultured beta proteobacterium
TCTGCCTGATCCCCAAGTCGGCGCACGGCACCAACCCGGCCACAGCCCAGATGGCCAACATGAAGGTCGTCGTCGTCGACTGCGACGACAACGGCAACGTCGATGTCGCCGACCTCAAGGCCAAGGCTGAAGAACACAAGGACGATCTGGCCTGCCTGATGATCACCTACCCGTCCACGCATGGCGTGTTCGAGGAAGCGGTTCGCGAGATCTGCGCCATCGTCCATGCCAACGGCGGCCAGGTGTACATGGACGGCGCCAACCTCAACGCCCAGGTCGGCCTGACCTCGCCCGGCTTCATCGGCGCCGACGTCAGCCACATGAACCTGCACAAGACCTTCGCCATCCCGCACGGCGGCGGCGGACCGGGCATGGGCCCGATCGGCCTCAAGGCCCATCTGGCCCCGTTCATGGCCGACCACGTCGTCCAGCCGACCGGCGACGCCAGCCGCGTCAATGCCGGCCAGGGCGCGGTCTCCGCCGCCCCGTTCGGCTCGGCCTCGATCCTGACCATTTCCTGGATGTACCTAGCCATGTTGGGCGGAGCCGGCGTCAAGAAGGCCACGCAGGTTGCCATCCTCAACGCCAACTACGTCGCCCAGCAGTTGCACGACCACTACCCGGTGCTCTACGTCGGCAAGAACGGCCGCGTGGCGCACGAATGCATCCTCGACATCCGCCCGATCAAGGCTGCCACCGGCATCGCCGAGATCGACATCGCCAAGCGCCTGATGGACTACGGTTTCCACGCGCCGACGGTGTCCTTCCCGGTCGCCGGCACGATCATGGTCGAGCCGACGGAATCCGAATCGAAGGCCGAACTCGACCGCTTCATCGCGGCGATGATCAGCATTCGCGAGGAAATCCGCCAGATCGAAAACGGCGTCTGGACGGCCGACAACAACCCGCTGAAGAATGCCCCGCATTCCCAGGCGGATGTCATCGACGGCGACTGGCAGCATCCCTACAGCCGCCAGCAGGCCGTCTTCCCGCTGCCCTGGGTGGCCGCCAACAAGTTCTGGCCGAGCGTCAATCGCATCGACGATGTGTACGGCGACCGCAACCTGAACTGCGCCTGCCCGCCGATGGAGGCTTACGCCGACTGATGGCGGTAGACCTCTCTGCCATCGCCAAATGGCCCAACGTCCCCGCCTGTTACGACTGGTTGTCGCTCGACCGGCGGGGCGACTGGCGATTGCAGGGAGAACGCGTCACGCACCGCGGCCTGATCGAGTTCATGAACCGGCAATACGGTTCCGACGAGACAGGTCGCTGGTTCGTGCAGAACGGCCCGCAACGGGTGTACGTCGCGCTCGCCTGCACACCGTGGGTGTTTCATCGCGAAGGCGATGTCTTCGTCAGCCATACCGGCCAAGCAGCCGGTGAAATCAAGGCCATCTACCTCGACGAACAAGGCAGCATCCTGCTCGCCACCACGCTCGGCATCGGCCTGCTTGACGACCGTGATTTGCCGGCTTTTCTCGACCAATGCCGCCAGGCGACGAATGCTACGGTGAGCGAGGAAAATTGGCTAAAAATGATGTCCGGCGAAGCCGTAGCCGAGATCAACTGGCGCCAATTGCCGGTGCAACCCATTGAGCAAAACGACGTGGCCAGGAGTTTCAACTTCGAGATCAATCCCCGGCCCTGACGGAAAGGCCTTTAAGTTATCGGTCGTCGCAATCAGTAAGTGACTGTACGTTTTGCGATGAAATGAAGCTAACCCTTCTGTTTCCGTTCGGCTAACAGCGGTTCTTGAGGTCTATTCCTACTGACCAGGCATTCGCCACGAAAAAATGCAGAATCAATATACAATTACCTGCATCACTTTTCGGTGTCTTCGCTTATGCAAAACAAAATCATTCCCACCGTATTCATACTTTTATTATTTATTTCCATAGGCGGGTGCGGCGGCATAATTGACCGTTATAGATACGCACAAATTCAGAGCGAACAAGTTGAATTGAAAAAATTCGTAAAAACCAGTTCTGTAATAACAAATGAAACTGGCGAAATAACAGACATATGGATCGACCAATATGCCACTCGTGGTGGAGAGGGGTACCCGTGGCGCTACAAAGTAGGTAGTCGGCCCTGCAAAATTCATCCAGGCGCCCCAGCCAACCGGAAATTCTGATGGCCCGAAGTGAATCGCGCATGGTCGCCGTTGATGAGCGCCATCAGCGCCCGTAAAACTGGTCGCAAAAAAACGGCCTTCAGGCCCA
>CAIXSK010000212.1 GCA_903922075.1 uncultured beta proteobacterium
AGTGGTATCTCGATCATCAGGAATGGGTCAGCAACGTCACCAGCGGTGCCTATCAGAACTGGGTCGGCCAAAACTATGGAGGACGCGCATGAGCGCCAACCGCAAAGGCATCATCCTCGCCGGCGGCTCCGGCACCCGGCTTTATCCGGCCACCTTATCGGTCTCCAAGCAACTGCTGCCGATCTACGACAAGCCGATGATCTACTATCCGCTGAGCACTCTGATGCTGGCTGGCATCCGGGACATCCTGATCATCTCGACGCCGCAGGACACGCCGCGCTTCGCCCAGTTGCTCGGCGATGGCAGCCAGTGGGGCATCAACCTGCAATACGCTGTCCAGCCCAGCCCGGACGGCCTGGCCCAGGCCTTCATCATCGGCGCCGGCTTCGTCGGCAACAACCCGTCGGCCCTGATTCTCGGTGACAACATCTTTCATGGCCACGAATTCAGCCAGTTGCTGCAGACCGCCAGCACCAGTCCGGACGGTGCGACGGTCTTCGCCTACGCGGTCAACGATCCCGAACGCTACGGCGTGGTCGAATTCGATCAGCGCAGCCGGGCGATCAGCATCGAGGAAAAGCCGACCCGGCCGAAATCCCGCTATGCCGTTACCGGTCTCTATTTCTACGACAACGACGTCGTCGCCATCGCCCGCGACCTCAAGCCCAGCGCCCGCGGCGAACTGGAGATCACCGACGTCAACCGCGTCTACCTGGAAAGACAGAAGCTCCAGGTCGAAATCATGGGTCGCGGCTATGCCTGGCTTGATACCGGGACCCATGACAGCCTGCTCGAAGCAGGCCAGTTCATCGCCACCATCGAGAAGCGGCAAGGCCTGAAGGTGGCTTGCCCCGAGGAAATCGCCTGGCGCCAGCAGTGGGTAAACGACGAGCGACTTGAACAACTCGCCCAGGGGCTGGCCAAAACGGGCTACGGCCAATACCTGTTCAACCTGTTGAAGGAAAAGGTACTCCGATGAAGGTCACTCCGGCGCGGGTCGCCGACGTCCTGATTGTCGAGCCCAGGGTTTTCGGTGACGAGCGCGGTTTCTTCCTGGAAAGCTTCAACCAGAAGGTTTTCAATGAGGCGGTCGGGCGGGAGATCATCTTCGTTCAGGACAGCCATTCGCGCAGCGCGAAGAACGTCGTTCGCGGCCTGCACTGGCAGGTGGCGCCGAAGGCCCAGGGCAAACTGGTCCGCGTCGTGCACGGCGAGGTTTTCGATGTGGCGGTCGATCTGCGGGACGGCTCGGCCACCTACGGCCAGTGGGCCGGCGAAATTCTCTCCGCCGACAACAAGAAGCAGCTGTGGATTCCCCCCGGCTTCGCCCATGGTTTCCTGACCTTGTCAGCGTCGGCCGATTTTCTCTACAAGACGACCGAGTATTACTCGCCGGAACACGAGCGCAGCCTGCGCTGGAACGATCCGACGATAGCGATAGCCTGGCCGGTGACGGGTGATGTTCTGGTGTCCCCCAAGGATAGTGTGGCGCCATTCCTGGCGTCTTTTTAAAGCAAATCTGATCTGCTGACGGTGATTTTGTGACCCACGAATTTCTCGATATTCCCCAGTTGTTGTCCGCAGCCGGCACAGTGCGCCTGCCTGGCTCGAAAAGCATCTCCAACCGCGTGCTGCTGCTCGCCGCGCTGGCTGACGGCGAAACCGAAGTCCGCGACCTGCTCGCTTCCGACGACACCGAGCGCATGCTCGACGCGCTCAAGACGCTCGGCGTCGGCGTCACCCATCTGGGCGGCGAAAACTGGCTGATCAAGGGCTGTGCCGGCCGTTTCCCGGTCAAGCAGGCCGAACTCTTTCTCGGCAATGCCGGCACCGCCTTCCGGCCGCTGACTGCGGCACTGGCCCTGGCCGGCGGCGACTACGTGCTGAAGGGCGTCGCCCGCATGCACGAACGGCCGATCGGCGATCTGGTCGATGGCCTGCGCCAGCTCGGCGCCGATGTCACCTACCTCGGCAACGATGGCTACCCGCCGCTGCACCTGAAGCCGGCCAGCATCCAGCCCGGCGGCAGCGTCCGAGTGCGCGGCGACGTTTCCAGCCAGTTTCTGACCGGCTTGCTGATGGCCCTGCCGCTGACCGGTCAGACCGTTGCGGTCGACGTTGTCGGCGAGCTGATTTCCAAACCCTACATCGAGATCACGCTGGCCACGATGGGCCGCTTCGGCGTCACTGTCGAGCGCGAGGGCTGGCAGCGTTTCACCGTCAAGGCCGGTAGCCGTTACGTTTCACCGGGCACCATCTACGTCGAGGGCGATGCCTCGTCGGCTTCCTATTTCCTGGCGCTCGGCGCCATCGGCGGCGGTCCGCTGCGTGTCGAAGGGGTCGGCCGTGATTCGATCCAAGGTGATGTCAAGTTTGCCGAAGCGCTGGCCAAAATGGGCGCCGAAATCGAAATGGGGCCGAACTGGATGGCAGCGCGGGCACCGCAATCCGGCCTGGTCGCTGTCGACCTCGATTGCAACCACATTCCCGACGCGGCGATGACGCTGGCCACTGCGGCGCTGTTCGCCCAGGGCACGACCACGCTGCGCAATATCGCCAGCTGGCGGGTCAAGGAAACCGACCGCATCGTCGCCATGGCCACCGAGCTGCGCAAGCTGGGCGCCGTGGTCGAGGAAGCCGAGGATTTCATTCGCGTCACGCCGGCCGCCCTGAAGCCGGCGGCGATCGACACCTACGACGACCACCGCATTGCCATGTGCTTCTCGCTGGCCGCCTTCGGCACGCCGCTGCGCATCAACGACCCGAAATGCGTCGCCAAGACCTTCCCGGATTACTTCGCGCGTTTCGCCGGGGTGACCAAAGCAGCGCCGGTCATCGCCATCGACGGCCCCTCGGCCTCGGGCAAGGGCACCGTCGCAGCAAGGGTGGCCGCGGCGCTGGGCTACGATTACCTGGATTCCGGCGCCCTCTATCGCCTGACCGCGCTGGCCGCCCAACAGGCCGGCATTGACTGGGCTGACGAGGCCGGCGTCGCGGCCATTGCCGCCGGGCTCGACGTCGAGTTTTCCGAAAGCGATATCCGCCTGAATGGCGCCCTGGTCGGCGATGCGATCCGCACTGAGGAAATGTCGGCTGGTGCCTCTAAAGTGGCTGCCCTGCCGGCCGTCCGCGAGGCGCTGCTGTTTCGCCAGCGGGCTTTCAACAAGGCCCCCGGCCTGATCGGCGACGGGCGCGACATGGGCTCGGTGATCTTCCCGCAGGCGGCGCTCAAGGTCTTCCTGACGGCGAGTGCCGAAGCGCGCGCCGAACGCCGCTATAAGCAGTTGATCGAAAAAGGTTTATCTGCTAATCTCCCCGACCTTCTGCTGGACCTGAAGCAACGCGACGAGCGCGACTCGCAACGCAGCGTTGCCCCGCTCCGGCAGGAGGCAGATGCCAAGTTGCTCGACACCACGCATCTCACCATCGAACAGGCGGTGAACCAGGTGCTGGACTGGAGCAGCGAAGCATTGCAGTAAGGCGTCGCCGGCCGGGTGGCCGGCAATTTGTTTAACTCCAACCCGCTGTGGATTTCACGATTCGCGGCATGAAAGCTCTCTCCGTCAATGGAATCTTTTGCTCAACTTTTTGAAGAATCCCTGGCTCGCCAGGAAATGCGTCAAGGCGAAGTCATCACTGCAGAAGTGGTGCTCATCGATCACAATTTCGTCGTGGTCAATGCCGGCCTGAAATCGGAATCCTATGTTCCGCTCGAAGAATTCCTGAATGATCAGGGCGAACTCGAAGTGCAAGTGGGCGATTTCGTCCAGGTTGCCATCGAAATGCTGGAAGACGGCTACGGCGCCACGCGCCTGTCGCGCGATCGCGCCAAGCGCATCGCTGCCTGGAACTTCCTGGAACAAGCCCTGAACGACGGCGCTCTGGTCACCGGTACGATTACCGGCAAGGTCAAGGGCGGCCTCACCGTCATGTCCAACGGCGTCCGTGCCTTCCTGCCGGGCTCGCTGGTCGACATGCGTCCGGTCAAGGACACCACCCCGTACGAAGGCAAGACCCTCGAATTCAAGGTTATCAAGCTCGACCGCAAGCGCAACAACGTCGTGTTGTCCCGCCGTGCCGTCCTGGAAGCCACCGCTGACGCCGATCGCGAAAAGCTGATGGAAAACCTGAAGGAAGGCACCACCGTCAAGGGTATCGTCAAGAACATCACCGACTACGGCGCATTCGTCGACCTGGGTGGCATCGATGGCCTGTTGCACATCACCGACCTGGCCTGGCGCCGTGTCCGTCACCCGAGCGAAGTGCTCAACGTCGGTGACGAAGTTACCGCCAAGATCCTCAAGTTCGACGCCGAGAAAAACCGCGTCTCCCTGGGCATGAAGCAGCTCGGCGACGATCCGTGGGTCGGCATCGCCCGCCGTTACCCGGCCGGCACCCGCCTGTTCGGCAAGGTCACCAACCTGACCGACTACGGTTCTTTCGTTGAAATCGAACAAGGCATCGAAGGCCTGGTGCACGTTTCCGAAATGGACTGGACCAACAAGAACGTTCACCCGTCCAAGGTTGTCCAGCTC
>CAIXSK010000213.1 GCA_903922075.1 uncultured beta proteobacterium
CCGGAAACGGGCGCCGAATTCCTCGGCTACCTCGCCAGGGCGACGCTGGAAACGCTGGCCATCGCCACTGCCGGCCTGGCGCTGGCCTTCCTGATCGCCGTGCCGCTGGCCTATCTGGCGAGCGGGGCCGGGCGCGAGGCCCCGACGCTGAACCCGGTCACGCGTGCTTTGCTGACCATCCTGCGCGGCATTCCCGAGCTGGTCTGGGCGCTGCTCTTCGTCCGTGTCTTCGGCCTCGGCCCGGCGGCCGGCGTGCTGGCGCTCGGGCTGACTTACGGCGGCATGCTGGCCAAGGTCTATGCCGAAATCCTCGAATCGGTCGATGCGGCGCCGGCCCGCGCCCTGCGCGACAGCGGCGCCGGCCGTCCGCTGGCCATCCTCTATGGCCTGCTGCCGCAGGCTTCGAAGGAACTGGCTTCCTACACCGTTTACCGCTGGGAATGCGCCATCCGCGCCTCGGTGGTCATGGGCTTCGTCGGCGCCGGCGGGCTCGGCCAGTTGATGGATCAGGCCATGAAAATGCTCAACGGTGGCGAGGCGGCGACCATCCTGCTTACCTTCATGGTTCTCGTCTTCGCCGCCGACGCCCTGTCCGGCTGGCTTCGCCGCGCCCTCGATACACCGCCGGCCGCCCGGCCGTCGCCGTTCGGCTGGCGCAGCGGACTGGTCGGCGCGGCCATCGTCGTCGGCAGCGTCGCCAGTTTCCGGCGGCTCGACATCGGCTTCGGGGCGCTGTTTTCCGGCGAGGCGGCGCGCTCCATTGCCGAGTTCGTCGCCGGCTTCTTCCCGCCCGATCTGGCGGCCGACTGGCTGGCCAGGGTCGCTCAGGGCGTCTGGGAAACGCTGGCCATCTCGGTCGTCGGCACGCTGCTCGCGGCGGCGGCCGGCCTGCTGCTGGCGCTGCCGCGCTGGCGGGCGCCGTTCAGTTTCCTGCTCAACACCCTGCGCTCGGTGCCGGAGCTGGTCTGGGCGACGATCACCGCACTGGCCGTCGGTCTCGGCCCCTTTGCCGGGGCGCTGGCCCTGGCCCTGCACACGACCGGCGTCCTCGGTCGCCTCTACGCCGAAGCCCTGGCCAACGCGCCGCCGGCCCCCGGCAATGCGCTGCGCGTGGCCGGTGCGCCCGGCAGCGTTGCCTTCCTGTACGGCACCTTGCCCGGCGCCGCGCCGCAACTGGTCGCCTACACGCTGTACCGCTGGGAAATGAACATCCGGATGGCCGCCATCCTCGGCTTCGTCGGCGCCGGCGGGCTGGGCCAGCTGCTCTATGTCGAGCTGTCGCTGTTCCACCACGCCCAGGCGTCGACGGTGATCATCGCCATGCTGCTGCTGTCGATTGCGGTTGATCAGGCCAGCGCCCGGTTGCGCCGGGCCATGGCCTGAAAATTTCATTTTTGGCCAAAATTTCGGGCCGACCGTAGCATTTGGTCGGCGAGCGATTCATCTGGCATCCCGGCCGCTCACACCTTCCGCTATCATCGCCGGATTGCCGATAGCGCCCCGCCGCCCATGAGCGAAAACCAGAACCCCGAGCAGCAAGCCCGCGACCGCATCGACGCGCAATTGCGCGCCGCCGGCTGGGCGGTGCAAAAGAAAATCGACTTCAGCGCCGGCGCCGGGCAGGCGGTGCGCGAATGGCACACCGA
>CAIXSK010000214.1 GCA_903922075.1 uncultured beta proteobacterium
CCACGGCATGATGGCGCGCGCCCTGCAACTGGCCGAGCGCGGGCTGTGGACGACATCGCCCAATCCGCGGGTTGGCTGCGTACTGGTCAAGGCTGGCGAAATTGTCGGCGAAGGCTGGCACGAGAAGGCCGGCGAGCCGCATGCCGAGGTCCATGCCCTGCGCGCTGCGGGCACCAAGGCGAGGGGCGCCACCGCCTATGTGACGCTGGAACCGTGCAGCCATCATGGCCGCACGCCGCCCTGCGCCGAAGCCTTGATCGCGGCCGGGGTCTCACGTGTCGTGGCGGCGATGAGCGACCCCAATCCGCTGGTCGCCGGCCAGGGGCTGGCGCTGCTGCAGGCGGCCGGCATCGAAACGGCGAGTGGCCTGCTGGAAAA
This sequence comes from uncultured beta proteobacterium, assembly GCA_903922075.1. Taxonomy (GTDB): domain Bacteria; phylum Pseudomonadota; class Gammaproteobacteria; order Burkholderiales; family Rhodocyclaceae; genus Azonexus. The sequence goes on from CAIXSK010000214.1 coordinate 379, forward strand.
TGAGGCGCGCGAACTGAACATCGGTTTTGTTTCGCGGATGGCGCGCGGTCGTCCCTGGCTGCGCCTGAAGGCGGCGGCCAGCCTGGATGGCAAGACGGCTTTGAACAACGGCGTCAGCCAATGGATCACCGGCCCGGCAGCGCGGCGTGACGGCCATGCCTGGCGAGCCCGGGCCTGCGCCATCCTGACCGGCATCGGCACGGTGCGTGACGACGATCCGCAACTCCTGGTGCGCGACGTCGAGACGACGCGCCAGCCGCTACGCGTGGTCGTCGATAGCCGCTTCGAAATCCCGCTGACGGCGCGCATTCTGCAGGGCGGGCCGGTGCTGGTGGTCGGCGCGGTCGACAATGCCGAAAAAATCCAAATGCTACGGTCGGCCGGAAATTTTGTCGAAATTCTGAAAAATCCCGCCGGCAAGGTCGACCTCAAAGCTTTGCTCGAATTACTGGCCCAGCGCGGCATCAACGAAGTGCACGCCGAAGCCGGCTTCAAGCTGAACGGTTCCTTGCTGCGCGAGGGGTTGGTCGATGAACTGCTGCTCTACCTGGCGCCCTGCCTGATCGGCCACGACGCCAGCGGCCTGTTCAACCTGCCCGAGCTGACTACGCTAGACGACAGGCGCCGCCTGCAGATTCGCGATCTGCGTCAGGTCGGCGAAGATATTCGCCTGATCGCGCGTCTCCGTTAGGGCCGCAGACGGCGCAACCGCCATCCTTGCGGAAGCGGATGGTGTTCCATTCCATCGACAGGGCGTCGAGCAGCAGCAGCCGGCCAGTCAATGATTCGCCTATGCCGGCCACTACCTTCAGGGCTTCGGCCGCCTGCATGGTGCCGATGATGCCGGTCAGCGGCGCAAAAACACCCATCACCGCGCAGCGCACTTCCTCGACGTCGTCGCCTTCCGGGAACAGGCAGTGGTAGCACGGCGAATCGTTGCGGCTCAGGTCATAGACGCTGATCTGCCCGTCGAAGCGGATGGCGGCGCCGGAAACCAGCGGTTTCCTGTGATGGACACAGGCGCGGTTGATCGCATGACGCGTCGCAAAATTGTCCGAGCAATCGAGCACGACATCGGCGCTGGCCACCATCGCGTCCAGTTCGGCACCGGAAAGCCGCTGCTGCAGCGGCACGATCTCGATGTCCGGATTGATCTCGGCCATCGCCTGCTGCCCGGATTTCGCCTTCGGCATGCCGACCCGGGCCTGGGTGTGCATGATCTGGCGCTGCAGATTGGTGAAATCGACCGTGTCGTCGTCGACCAGCGTGATCTTGCCCATGCCGGCCGAGGCCAGGTAGAGCGCCGCTGGCGAGCCGAGGCCGCCGGCCCCGATGACCAAAGCGTGCGCCGCCAACAGGCGCGTCTGGCCCTCGATGCCCAGCGCGTCGAGCAGGATGTGGCGGCTATAGCGGAGTAATTGGTCGTCGGTCATGTAGTCGCTAGTTATTAGTCGCTAGTCGGTAGTCAGGATGATTTGTTGCTAACGACTACCTACTACCGACTAACAACTATTTGTATTCCCGCCACTCCGGTGGCGTGTCGTCGTGGTCGCCGTGCGGGTGATGTTCCCAGGCCTTGACATAGGCTTCCTGCGCCGAGCGCTTGATGCGCTTCTCGGGGGCGCCGATGTTGTGCAACTGGGTCTCTTCAACGTAGTAGATCAGTGCCCGGGTCAGCTTGGTAAACAGCGTGTTGTCGAGGTGAAAGCCCTTGTCGATCAGGTGCTCGTCCAGCTCGCGCAGAGTGTGCTGCTGGAGGTCGTAGGCGACGCCAAGCGAACGCTTCTCGTACTTGGGCTGCACCTCGACGGCCTCCAGATGCTGCAGGTCATCGGCCGCTTCGGGCACCTGGCCCGGAGGAAACTTGGAAAACTGAATTTCCCGCTTTTTCCTGAGGTCTGTACCGGCCATCATCCCTCCCGATCAATGAACTATTGCGCCTTATTCTGCATGATCTGCAGACCCTTGAGAAGATTCAGCGCCTGCTGGAACTGGTAGTCGGCCTTGCTGGCATATTCCAGGCGTTGCGGCAGGTC
>CAIXSK010000215.1 GCA_903922075.1 uncultured beta proteobacterium
AGCCGGAACAGCCGATCACCGAAGCCGGCCTGCGCAACAACATCAACGTCGGCATCCATTACCTGGGTAGCTGGCTGGCCGGCAACGGCTGCGTGCCGATCCACAACCTGATGGAAGACGCCGCCACCGCTGAAATCTCCCGCTCGCAAGTCTGGCAGTGGGTGGTTTCGCCGAAGGGCATCCTCGACGACGGCCGCAAGGTCACCGAAGAGATGGTCCGCCCGATGATTGCCGAAGAGCTGGTCAAGGTGAAGGCCACCGTCACCGCCCAGGGCGAAGACACCGCCTCCTACGACCAGGCCGCCGTCATCTTCGACAAGATGTCGCTGACCCCGGACTACCCGGAATTCCTGACCCTGCCGCTGTACGAAGCGATGGCGTAAAGAATAAAAGGCTGGAGCGAGACAGAAGCGCCGGGGTCAAACCCGGCGCTTTTTTGTTGACGCCGCCGATCCGGGCAATACGCTGGTTCGCAGTTCGCAAATTGCGAACACCTACGGCCCTCACTGTTTTTATACAAATCAATCAACGAACTGCGGCAATTGTATGAAACCAAGGCTGGCGCCTTGACAGCCCCACGAAAGGCTCAGAAAATGCCCACAAAGTTCGCAGTTTGCGAACTGCGAACCATCCAGACCGCCGCCCATGAATCTGAATCCGCAATTTCTCAAGCCACAGGATGTTCTTTTCCTGCTCAAACTGGTCGTCCTCAAAGGGCCGGCAAGCATCTTCCCGGCCGTTCCAGAAGCACTGGGCTTGAGCAAGGCAGAAGTTCACAACAGCGCCAAACGCGCCCGAGGTGCCCGCCTGCTACCCCACGATAGCTGGAATCCCCTGCGCAAGAACTTGCTCGAATTTCTCGTACACGGCGTCAAATATGCCTTCCCGGCGCGGCATGGCAGCGAAAGCATTGGCATGCCGACCGCCTATGCCGCCGCCCCGCTCAACAGCAAAATTGTCGCCAGCAGCGCCGCCATCCCCGTCTGGCCCGACCCGGAAGGCAGCGCGCGTGGCCAAGCGCTCTTTCCGCTCTACCCATCCGCCCCCCTGGCCGCGCGCCGCGACCCGGTGCTTTACGAATTGCTGACCCTGGTCGACGCGATCCGTATCGGCAACGTCCGCGAGCAACAGCTAGCCGAATCGCTGCTCAAGGAGCGCCTGCAATGAGCCCCGGCGACCCCAATCTCGACATGCTGGAACTGATGGCCGGCAAACTTGGCGACCTCACCGAGCAACTCGTATTCGTCGGCGGTAGCACGACCGGCTTGTTTATCACCGACCGATTACTGCCACCGGTACGCGTCACCCGCGACGTCGATGTCATCACCGAAGTCAGTTCACGTCACGATTACCATCATCTTGAAGAAAAGCTCCGCGCCCTTGGTTTTTCCCCCGACCAGAGCCAGGATGCCCCCATCTGCCGCTGGTTGATTGGCTAACTGATCCTCGACCTGATGCCTTCCGACGCCTCCATTCTCGGCTTCACCAATCGCTGGTACCCCGATGCGTTCACCGAAGCCGAGAGCACCCGACTACCCTCCGGCCGAACCATCCGCACCCTGACCCCGCCGCACTTCCTGGCGACCAAGCTGGAAGCCTTTCACGGGCGCGGCAACGGCGACTATTGGGCCAGCCACGACATGGAAGACATCGTCTGCGTAATCGATGGCCGGGCCGAAATCGTTGCCGAAACCTCGGCCAGCCATGCGGAATTAAGGAGCTACCTGCAAGCCGAGTTCTCCACCCTGTACGGTGACCCCATGTTCGCCGAAGCCATTTCCGGCTTTCTGCCCGGCGACGCCATCAGCCAGACCCGCGCGCCGCGTATTCTCCAGCGCATTGCCGCGCTGGCCAGCCTGGAAACCTGAGTCGAAGGCCCAATGCTACGGTCGGCCGCAAAAAATGGGCAAAATCAAAATCCCTGGCTGGCAAGGCATCGGCGGTTGTTCAATTCCGAATTTCAGTACTTTCAGTCACAAATCAACTGACAAATTGTCATCTATTGCCGACCAGATAGAAGCAATAGACTGCACTCATCTGCCTTCGAGAACCGCATCATGCTCGGTGCCCTGACCCAATTACTGATTTTCCAGCTGGCCGGCGAAGTCGTCGCTCGCGGCCTGGCGCTGCCGATCCCCGGGCCGGTGCTCGGCATGCTCTTCCTGTTCGTCGCCCTGCTGCTGCGCGGCGGCCCGCCGGCTCCCCTGCAGACAACCAGCCAGAACCTGCTGCAGCACCTGTCGCTGCTCTTCGTGCCGGCCGGCACCGGCATCATGGTGCATCTGCACCGGGTCGCCGACGAATGGCTGCCGCTCGCCCTGTCGCTGCTGATCAGCACGCTGGCGACGCTGATCGTCACGGCGCTGGTCATGAGGCTCTGCTCGCGCCCCCCAGCCGGAGAAGCATCATGACCCAGGACATCGGCTCGATCTGGGTTTACCTGTCGGCCTCGCCGCTGCTCGGGCTGACCATCACGCTGCTCGCCTACCAGGGCGCCTTCTGGATTTATCAGCGCACCGGCCACAATCCGCTGGCCAACCCGGTGCTGATCGCCGTCGCCGCGCTGGTCCTGTTCCTGAGCCTGACCGGCACCAGCTACGACACCTATTTCGCCGGCGCCCAGTTCGTCCATTTCCTGCTCGGCCCGGCCACCGTCGCACTCGCCATCCCGCTTTACACGCAGTTCCGGCGTGTCCGCTCGATGTTGCTGCCGGTGCTGGCGGGCCTGCTCGCCGGCAGCCTGACGGCCATCGTCTCGGCCGTGCTGGTCGCCCGCCTGCTCGGCGCCAGCAGCGCGACGCAACTGTCGCTCGCCCCCAAGTCGGTGACGACACCGATCGCCATGGGCATCGCCGAGCGCATCGGCGGCATCCCGTCGCTGACCGCCGTGCTGGTCATCGTCACCGGCATCCTCGGCGCCGTCGGGGCGCGCTTCGTGTTCGACGCGATCAAGGTGCGCGATCCGGCCGTTCGCGGCTTTGCCATCGGCATCGCCTCGCACGGCATCGGCACCGCCCGCGCCTTCCAGGTCAGCGAGCAGAGCGGCGCCTTCGCGGCACTGGCCATGGGCATGAACGGCGCGCTGACCGCGCTGCTGGTGCCGTGGTTAGTTGTTAGTATTTAGTGGTTAGCGCTAGCAGAACCTAACCGCAACTACCGACTACCGACGAATAACGACCAACTACTAGGGTAAGCACCAATGGCCGAACCGGCGCCGACGGCGAAAAATCTCTCCGTGCTCATGCGATCCCTTTCCGCCCAGCCCCGGCAGACCTGGCTGTGGCTCGCCCCCTATGTCGCCATCGGCGTCTTCGCGCTGGCCATGCTGATCGTCACCGGCCTGCTGCAGTGGCGCGAGCTGGATACCGCGAAATCGGCGCTGGAAGGTGACATGCACTGGGCCGAGCGGACCATCGAAAACCGCCTGCAGGCGCACCAGGACTTCCTCGGCGAACTCGGTCGCGACCAGGAATTCAAGCAGCTGACCTACGAAGCCTTCCAGGTCCGCGCCGGCCGCTACGTGCGCGAGGCGCCGGAGATCGTCGCCATCGTCTGGGTCGACATCGACGGCAAGGTCGAATGGGTCGCTCCCAACGAATCGACCGTCACCTTCGTCGGCGACCAGTTCGCCGGCAGCCGGCTGACGGCCTTGCAAGAAGCGCTGCGCATCCGGCGCACGGTCGTCTCGCAAGATTACCGGGACAACACGCTCGGCGTGATGCACGACATCATCTTTCCCGTCCAGCGCGGCCGGGCCGACATCGGCGCCTTCATCGCCGTCCAGTCGCTGGAAACCATGCTGCGCGCCACACTGCCCACCGCCTTCACGGCCCGCTACAGCCTGAGCGTGGTGGACGCCGAAAACCGCGAAGTATTCAGCAACTCGTCGGTCAAACCGACCGACCGCCAGCTCTCCGGCGCCATCAACCTCGACCTGCCCAACAACCGCCTCGGCCTGAACATCGTCGCCTATCGCGGCGGTGGGGCCTGGCTGCCCTTCCTGCCGGCGGCGCTGATCATCATCCTGACCGTGATCGCCACCATCACGCTGATCCAGCTGCGCCGGCACGCCCGGCACCGCGCCGAGACCGAAGAGAAGCTGCGCGCCGCCTACGCTTTCCGCCAGGCGATGTCGAACTCGCTGATCACCGGCCTGCGCGCCATCGACCTCGAAGGGCGGATCACCTTCGTCAATGCCGCCTTCTGCCGGATGACCGGTTTCGACGAAAGCGAGCTGATCGGCATCAAGCCCCCCTACCCCTACTGGCCACCGGAAGAGGCCGAGCGCCTGCAGCACAACATCGACACCGCGCTGGCCGGCAGGGCGCCCGCCGCCGGCTTCGAGATGCGCATCATGCGCAAGAGCGGCGAACGTTTTTACGTCCGCCTCTACTTCTCACCGCTGATCGACACCAACGGCCAGCAGATCGGCTGGATGGCCTCGATGAACGACATCACCGAGCCGAAGCGGGTGCGCGTCGAACTGGAGCGTGCCCACGAGCGCTTCGAGACCGTGATCGACGGCCTCGATTCGGCCGTGCATGTCGCCGACGTGCATAGCGGCGAAATCCTCTTCGCCAACCG
>CAIXSK010000216.1 GCA_903922075.1 uncultured beta proteobacterium
CAGCCGCGCTGGCCGTTGAGCGACCTGTTGCGGTAAACGCTCAGTTGCGGGCGTGGGCGACGTTGAAGCTGTCGATGCCCTCCAGCCCGAGCAGATTGCCGGACATCTCCGAGAGTGGCTTGCCGAAGCGCTGCCCCAGCGCCACGGCGACGAAACGCCATTCCTGGGCGCGGCCCTGGTAGGCAACTGAAAACGAACCGCCGGCCACCTCGTAGCCCATCGCCAGCAAGGCTTCCCGGATGGTCGGTTCCTGCGGCATGAATTCTGGCTGGAAGCGCAGGTTGACGAAAATGGCGTGACGGGAAGGTAGCCAGCTTTCCAGTTTCGAAACATAAAGCATGCAGCCGGCCGAGAGCAGGGTGAGCAGAATGGCAGCGCCGTAGAAGCCGATGCCGACCAGGATGCCGATCACCGATGCCGACCAGATCGAGGCGGCGGTGGTCAGGCCGCTGATGTTCAGGCCTTCCTTCATGATGACGCCGGCGCCGAGGAAACCGACGCCGGTGACGATGCCCTGGATGACCCGCGTCGGGTCGGGCATCGGCGTTGCCGTGGCAGCCTGCTGGAGCAGCACGGCGCCGCCGTACCAGGAGTTGGGATAGCCGGCGATCACGGTGACCGCACAGGAGGCGACGCAGACCAGGCCGTAAGTCCGCATGCCGGCGGCACGGCCGTGGTAGGAGCGCTCGTAGCCGACGATGAAGCCGAGCAGCAGGGCGCCGACCAGATTCATGAAAACGAGGAGGTTGGTGGCGATTTCCTTGGCCGACCAGTAGCTGGCCAGCATTTCAGGCGAGAGCAGTTGCATTCCTGGTGTCCTCCGGGAGATGCCCCGGAGTGTTCTCCAAAACGCCGGCTACCGCAAGGTTTGCCGTTTTTCGTCGGGAAGCAATTTGAAAATTGGGCAAAAAAAGGCGCTGACCGTAGCATTTGCCTTCTTCTTCTTTTTCCTGAGCTTGGGGCAGTCCTTGCACGGTGGCTGGTGCTTGCAGCATTTCTTGCCCATGCTCGCCTCCTTTAGTTGCGACGGGCCACCCAGTAGGTGGCGCCGGCATGGCCGTAGCGCTCGGCGTGCGGCACCCCGGGCGCCAGCGCAAACTCGTCGCCGGCCTGCAGATGCTCGGTCTGGCCGTCGACGCTCAGCCACATCTCGCCGCGCACGACCCGCGCCCGGACGGCGAATGGGTGGGTGTGCGTCTCGAAAATCGCATCGGCCGGCCAGCTGCGTTCCAGCACCTCGTCGAATCCTTCGGCGAGGGCCTGGGCCTTGAACTCCGCGAAGCTGCCGGCCGGCATGGCGTCAACTCACAGCGCGGCCAGCGCCGCGGCGTAATCGGGTTCGTCCTTGATTTCGCCGACCAGTTGGCTGTGGATCACCTGGTCGTTTGCATCGAGGACGACGACAGCGCGGGCGGCCAGTCCGACCAGCGGGCCGCTGCTGATGGCGACGCCGTAGGCTTCGAGGAATTCACGGCCGCGCAGGGTGGACAGCGTGACCACATTGTCCAGGCCTTCGGCGCCGCAGAAGCGGGCCTGGGCGAAAGGCAGATCGGCCGAGATGCAGAGCACGACGGTATTGGCCAGCGCATTGGCCTTGGCGTTGAACTGGCGGACCGAGGTGGCGCAGGTCGGCGTGTCGATGCTCGGGAAGATGTTGAGGATCTTGCGCTTGCCGGCAAAGCCGCTCAGTGCGACATCGGCCAGATCCTTGCCGACCAGCGAGAAGGCGGGGGCGCTGTCGCCCTTTTTCGGGAAGTTGCCGGCGACGGTGATCGGGTTGCCACCGAGGGTTACGGTTTGGGTCATGGGGTTTCCTTGGGTTATTGAGCGGGGGCACCGTTGGATTGGTGTCGCCCGCTTTGGTTCAGCGATAGGGCGTCGGTGGTGTTGTCGGACAGGATTTGCCGTGATCAATGATTTTCGGGAAGTGCCGCGAGGATGTCGAAATAGCCATCCCAGACCGTTTCTTCCCGGATGAAATGCGCTATGAGTCGGGAAATCATGGTGCTCTCCTTGGCTGGACTACGGATCGTTGCCGACCTGATGACGGTAGTCTAGGCATCGGTCATTGATTGCTCCAATCGATTGTCTGCATATGAGCAATTTGGATTGGCTATCAATCCGGCTGGCTCTCAGGTGATCAAGGGTGTTTTCGGAAATCTCGCCGCAGGCGAGAAGATGCCCGTAGGCCAGCGCCAGCATGTCGGCGACGCCGCCCATGGTCAGATTGAGGCCGATGTAGGCCCGGTTGGTCGCGCGCAGAAATGCCGGGTAGTCGTCGCCGCTGGCGATCAACTGCGCCAGCCGGCGGCCGTCGCGCTGGATACGGGCCAGACCGGCCGGACCGCCGCGGTGCAGCGTGGTCGTGTCGTCGACCGTCTGCATCAGGCGCGCCAGCATGGCGAAGGAGGCTTCGCTGAAGCCGGCGCCTTGCTTGGCCGAGGCGCGAAAAGCCGGCAGCGCCGCTTCGAACAGCGCGGGAAAGCCGCGCCGGGACTCCTGCACGATACCGCCGGCGCGGTATTTTTCCCTGGCCAGCCGACCATGGCTGGCGGCCGCCTCGCCGGCCCGGAAAAAATTGTCGGCCAGCGCCGATAGCGCTCGCCGAATGGCGGCTTCATCCGGGGATGCGGCCCGCCAGCGGGCGATCAGCAACATGCCGCTGAGAAAGACGTAACCCTTGTGGGTATTGGTGCCCAGTTCATCCAGCAAGCGCCGTTCGGCGCGCATGCCGATTCTCTTTTGATAAATGAAAGGCTCGCCAGCGACCAGCGAGCGGACGATTTCATCAAGGTAATCGGCGAGGATCCGGATCGATCGCTCCATGATCGCCAGCGACAGGTCGGGATGCGAGCCGCGATCGGCCAGGTCGACCAGGCCCGGTTTGGGCGTCAGGTAGAGCTCCAGGGCCGCGCCCCCGGCGAGGGCGGAGGCCAGGCGCTCAAGCTCGGCAATGCGCGAGGAGTTCATGGGCTAGTCCGATGACTTCGCCGACGGCGTGGCGCCGGGCGCGCATGCAGTCGACGGCCGGCTGGTCGCAGACCAGGCAGCGGCGGGCCGGCAGGCCGAGGCTGGTGCGGCCGATCTGGACGGTTTCCGACGCGTAAACATCGAGATCGAGCAGCCGGGCCGCCGGGTGGCTTTCCTCGATGGCGATGCACCGCCGCTTGACGGCGAGCGGATCGGCGTCGACCACGCGCAGCGCGAAATGCCCCAGGGCATCGCGATCGGTGGCCAGCAGCAAGGAGCCGGGAAAGGCTTCGGCGATCTGCGCGCAGCCCCGGCGAAACAGCCAGGTCGCGCCGGGCGGCGACTTGTCGGGGCCGGGCAGGTTGAGCGAGACGAACAGCGTCGCCGGCCGCCCGGCGCTCAGGGTGCGGGACAGCAATTCCTGGCGCGCCTCGCGGGCGGCCAGAAATTTATCGGCGAACCTGGCGGACGACATCGATGATCGAGCCATCGCGGTATTCGATCAGGCCGACGACCTTGTCCTCGAACTCGATCGGCCGCGGCACGCCGGTGATCGCGTAGACCTCGTCGCGCAACTGGCGGATGTCCTTGACCGGGGCGCGCATGCGGATCAGCTCGGCCTTCAGTTCCGGCAGGTGGTCGTTGACCGCGATGCCGCGCTCGGTGACGACGACGCCGACCGTCTCGCCCGGCGTGGTGATCGTCGTCACCGCATCGCGGACGATGGGCAGGCGGCCGCGGATCGCCGGCGCGACGACGATGGACAGCTTGGCGCCAGCCGCGACATCGCAGTGGCCGCCGGTGTTGTGCAGCAGGTAGCCCATCGACTCGGTATTGACGTTGACGTTGAAATCGACATCGACCACGCTGGCGCTGAGCATGGCGCAATCGAGGCGATTGACCACCGAGCCGCAGTTGAACGGGTTGGCATAGGTGCCGGCGGTCATTTCCTGGTGCCGGCGGTTGCGGCCAATCGATTCGACCGCTTTGAGATCGAAGCACTGGACGTCGAACAGCGCCTCGAACAGCCCTTCCTCCAGCATGTCGACGAAATAGCCGGTGATGCCGCCGCAGCCGAAGCTGCCCTTGACCTTGCCCTGGCGCATCATGTCGCGCACCCGTTCGGCGACGGCCAGCGAAATGCCGCCGGTGCCGGTCTGGAACGAGAAGCCGTCCTTCACGTAACCCGAGGCGCGGATCACCATCGCCGCGTACTTGGCGATCTGCAGGCCGATCGGGTCGGTGGTGATGCGCGTCGTCGAGGAGACGATCTTCTTCGGATCACCGAGGCTCTCCACCTGGGCGACGAAATCGACCACCGTCTGCGGAATGCCGACCGGCACGGCCGGGAAGGGGACCAGGTTGTCGGTGACGGCGACCACCTTGTGGGCGTGCTGGGCGTCCACCTGGGCGTAGCCGAGGCTGCCGCAGGCCGACGGGCCGTAGTAGCCGTTGAAATTGCCGTACTCGTCGCAGCAGGGGGCGGCCAGGAAGGCGACGTCGACCGGCACTTCGCCGCAGATCAGGGCGCGCGCCCGGCCGCCGTGCGAGCGGACGATCACCGGGCAATCCAGTTCGCCCTTCGAGATCAGTTCGCCGATGGGGCCGTTGACACCGCACTCCAGCCCGGTGATCACGCCCTTCCTGATGTAGGGGATCAGTTCGGCATGGACCACGTGCACCGAACTCGACGCGATCTTGATGTCGCGGATGCCCAGCGCGTCGATTTCGCGGACCAGGTCGTTCAGCAGCGAGTCGCCGTTGCGCAGGCTGTGGTGGGTCGAGATGGTCATGCCGTCTTTCAGCCCGGAAGCGATGACCGCCTCGCGCAGGCCGCCGACCAGCTTGCTGCCGTTGTGGGTCAGCCGGCGGATCGCCCGCGTCGAGCGCTCGGCGTGCGGCTGCAGCGACCACGGGTCGGCGTAGGGGACCAGCTTCTTGCCGGCAAAAGTGTCCGGGATTTCCCGGCCCAGGCTATTCCGTGCCATGAATGTCCTCCTCGCTGATTTCGATATCGACCAGGCCGTGGGCCTGGGCGGTGCGCAAGACGCGCGCGGCGCGGATGACGATCGGGGCATCGATCATCTTGCCGCCGAGCGAAATGACGCCGGTGCCCATCTCGCGGGCGCGTTTGATGGCTTCGATGATCTGCAGCGCGTGTTCGACTTCTTCCGCTTTCGGCGCGAAGACATCGTGGATGACGTCGCACTGGCGCGGATTGACCATGCATTTGCCGGTAAAGCCGAGGCGCTTGATCAGTTCGGTTTCGCGGCGCAGCGAGTCCATGTCATTGACGTCGGCGAAAATCGTGTCGATGGCCTGGATGCCGGCCGCCTTGGCCGCCCACAGCACGCGCATGCGAGCGTTGAACAGCTCCTCGCCGCTCTTGGTGCGTTCGATTTCCATGGTGGCCGTGTAATCCTCGGCGCCGAAGGCGAGCCCGATCAGCCGCGTGGACGCCCGCGCCGTGCTGGTCGCATTGATCACGCCGAGCGCCGTCTCGATCGACGGCAGGATGCGGAAATGGCCGATGTCGAGCCCGAGTTCCTCCTCGAACTCGGTGAGCAGGGTATCGAGGCGCTCGACGATTTCCGGCGAATCGGCCTTGGGTAGCCGGATGCCGTCGGGCAGGCCGGGCAGCACCGTCTTCAGGTCGTCGAGCGCCCACTTGGTGTCCAGCCCGTTGATGCGGACCAGGATTTCCTTGTTGCGCGTTTTGTACTGGTCGAGGAAGCAGCGGACGAGCACCCGGGCGGCGTCCTTTTCGCTGAGCGGCACGGCGTCTTCGAGGTCGATCAACACCGCGTCGCATTCGAACAGCGGAATGTTCTGCAGCATCGCCGGCATGTTGCCCGGCACGTAAAGCAGCGAGCGGCGCAATTGATAGCCGGCCATGGTCATTCCTCCCCGGCGAAGAAAACGTTGGCGGTGCCGGCCGATTTGGACGGATGGCGGGCGATGCCCTCGATGACCAGTTCGGTCAGCACGATTTCGCAGGAGGCGAAGACCTCGGCATCCTGCATCTGCCCGCCGACCACGTCGCCCGACGATTTGCTGGCGATGATGTGCAGGTGGCAGAAAGGTTCGCCGTTTTCGTCGGGAACGATGTTGCCGGTCAGGCCGAGCAGTTCGAGCGGCCCTTCGACCGCGTGCGGGGTCAGGCGGGCCGCCGTGATCGGCAGCCTGGCGCCGCTCTTGATGTCGTTGAGGTGGACGTTCCTGACCGAGCCGACCGCCGAGACGATCACCGCATGACGGATCGCCTCGTGTTTGGTGAACCTGGTCAGGATATCGACCAGGCGCTCGCCGGGCAGAATCTTGACGAAGAAGCGACGGCCATGGCCGTATTCCTTGTAGTGATAACCCTCGTTGTTCATGACAGACCTCCTGCCCGCCGCAAGGCGGTTTCCAGGCGCGCCTCGATGGCGTAGTCGAGGGCGCCGCGATCATTGACGCTGATCCGCGCGTTTTCGGCGCCGTGTTTGGCCAGGACTTGCGCCAGCTTGGCGCGGATCAGGGGCTCGAACTGCTTCTTGACCGTCGATTCGATCTCGATGACCAGGCCGTCGGCCGGCTCGACGATGACCATCAGGTCACTCGACTGCATGGTGCCGGCCTGGCCCTTGCGTTGTATTTTCATTGGCTGTCTCCTGGGGGCGGGGTGCAACGGTGGACGGCGATGCCGTGCGCTTGCAGAACGCGGGCTGCCGCGCTCTCGGCGCCGGTGAAATAGCGGGCGATGCCGAAAAACGGGGCGACCCGCGTCGCGAACAGCGCGGCGTCGAGTTCGGTGCGGATCCTTGCCACCGGGTCGTCCGGTTTGAGGAAGTAGGTCGGAAAGCTGGCGGCGCCGATCCGGTAATGGGCGAGATCGAGGGCGACGACATTGGCGATGTCGCGCACCCCGTCGACGAGCAGCCGCCAGCGGACCGGAAAGGGAAGGGCCGAGTGGTCTTCGGCGCTGAGCAGGACGTAGAGATGATCCACCTGGCGCGCCGCCGTCTCGATTTGGCTGCGCTGGCCGTGGGAAAACGGCTCGCCGTCGAGCATCAGCGCGCCGTTGAGTCCGGCGCGGTACCAGTCGCTGTTGGCCGCCAGCCAGTGCTTGAGGCCGTTGCCGAATTCGAGCAGTACCGCCTGCTGCTGGGTGGCGAGCAGTGTGAAGTTCAGCGACTCGAAGGCGCCGGCATAGCCGGGCTTGGTGAACACGAACAGGCTATCGAACCCGGCCTCGATGCCGCACGCCACCAGGGCGCTGACGATTTCGCCGAGCAGCGAACCACCGCGCTGGGCGGGGGCGATGGCCAGCATCTTCAGGACGCGTCCGGCCCGGGCGCCGACGGCGACCAGGCTGCCGTCCTCATGGACGCCGACCAGGTCGTCGTAAGCGGGCTGGAATGCCAGGTCGCAGTCTTCGATCAACCGGCGGGCGGCGGCGATGTCGGCGGGGGCGATCAGCTTGGCGATCATGGTGGCTTGCCGGGCAGAAAAAATTCGCCGGCTCAGTTGTAGCCGAGCACGGCGACGACGGCCAGTTCGGCTTCGGCCGTCGGGGTATTGCCAGCGCTGGGCGGACAATTGACTGGCGCCGATTGAGCGGCGGCGGGTGCGGGGGCGATGTTCATGTCGGGTCTCCGGGTTGTTGATGGGCGCTCGCCTGCCAGGCGAGGAAATACCGGCACAGCGGCGGGGCGCAGACGGTCAGCAGCACGACGCGCAGCACGTGGGTGGCGGTGACCAGCGGCACGCTGAGGTGCATGACCTTGGCCGTCACGCTCATTTCCGCCATGCCGCCGGGCGAGGCGGCGAGCGCCAGCGAGGGCAGCGGCAGGGCGACGAAATGAGCGAGCAGCCAGATGAAGGCACCGCCGAGCAGCAACGCCAGGCCGGTGGCCAGCGCCGAGACGCCGAGGAAGCGCGGCGCGGCGCGGAAGAAGGAGGGCGAAAAACGGCTGCCCAGTGCCATGCCGAGCAGCAACTGGCCGCCATTGACCAGTTCGGGCGGCAGGCCGGACAGCGGCTGGCCGCAGGCGGTCAGGCCGCCGACGCAGGCCAGCGGGCCGAGCACCCAGGCGTTGGCGATGCGCAGCACGCCGAACAACATGACCCCGGCCAGCGAGGCAGCGAACAGGATGGGCAGGCGCCAGCCGTCCACCGCCGTGGCCAGCGGCTGGAAAACCTCGGCGCCGCCCTGGCCCCAATGGACCAGCACGAAGGGCACGCTGCTGACGACGAGCATGACGCGCAGCGCGTGGGCGGCCGCCACCCGGTCTACGGCGCCGCCCTGGCGCTCGGCGAGGACGACCATTTCCGAGGCGCCGCCGGGCAGCGCGGCGAAGAAGGCGGTGGCCGGTGAAACCTCGGTCCACCGGTGGAGCAGCAGGGCGCCAAGCAGGCCGACGGCGACGGCACTGGCCGCGATCAGCGCGATGACCAGGCCGTGGCGGCTCAACTGGCCGAGCACGGCCGGCGTGAAATAGAGGCCGAGCGCGGTGCCGATCGCCCACTGGCCGACTTGCCGGCCGCCCGGCGGGCCTTCGAGGCGCGCCCCGGCCATGCGCAGGATGGCGATGGCGAACAGCGGGCCGATCATCCACGGCAGCGGCACCGCCAGTCGCGCCGCCAGGCCGCCGGCCAGCGTGGCGAGCAGCAGGGCGGGCAGGACGCGGCGGATCAGGAGTTGCAAGGGGGTCAATGTCGGCATTGCTACGGTCGGCCCGAAAAAAAGGCAAAAATCGAAAAAAGGGCGCCCGGCCCGGTGGGGGGAATGAACCGGGCGCCAACTGCAGAACACTTTGGGAAACACCGAACGGCGCTTGGCTTTCGGGTTTGCCAGCAGCTAATGACTAGTAACTAGCGACTAGCCGCTAGCCACTCAAAACACCCAGACGGCTTCCGGCGGGAATTCCAGCCAGCGCTTGCCGGCTGCTTCCTGGCGGTTGCCCCAGGCGCGCAGCAGGTGGTCGCCGGCGTGCAGCACGTACTCGAAACGGTCGCCGAGGAACATCGAGGTGACCAGGTCGATCTCCGCCCGGTGCTCGCCCGGGCCGTCGGCCAGCCGGGTCTGCTCGACGCGGACGACGGCGGTGACCTCCTGGCCGACGCTGGCGTCGCTGCGCCGCTGGCCCCAGATGCTCAGGCCTTCGCCGATGACGACGCAGGCTTCGCCGTTGCGCACGTCGCTGATCCGTCCCTTGAAGGTGTTGTTGCTGCCCATGAAATCGGCGACGAAGTGGGTCTTCGGATGGCTGTACATGTCCTGCGGCGTGCCTTGCTGCTCGATCACCCCGCCGTTCAGCAGCAGGATGCGGTCGGACATCGCCATCGCTTCCGACTGGTCGTGGGTGACGACCAGTGCCGACAGTTGCAGCTCGACGATCAGATTGCGCAGCCAGGCGCGGGCTTCCTCGCGCATTTTGGCGTCGAGGTTGGACAGCGGCTCGTCGAGCAGGATGACCGGCGGGTTGTAGACCAGCGCCCGGGCGATCGACACCCGCTGCTGCTGGCCGCCGGAGAGCTGGTGCGGATAGCGGTCGGCGAGGTGGGCCAGGCCGAGGTTCTTCAGCGCCGCCTGGACGCGGTTGCCGATCTCGGCCTTGGCCACCTTGCGCAGGACCAGCGGGTAGGCGACGTTGTCGAACACCGTCTTGTGCGGCCACAGCGCGTAGGACTGGAAGACCAGGCCGAGTTCGCGCTTTTCGGCCGGGATGTCGATGCCGGCGGCGGCATCGTAGATGGCCCGGCCGGCGATGGTGACGCTGCCCTGGTGGGCTTGTTCGAGGCCGGCGACGGCGCGCAGCAGGGTCGTTTTGCCGCTGCCCGAGGGGCCGAGCAGGGAAACCACTTCGCCACGGCGCAGTTGCATCGAAACGCCCTTGAGGATGGGATTGGAGCCGTAGGACAGGGCGAGGTTGTCGACGGTCAGGATGGTCTTGTCAGTCATGAAGTTTTACTCCGAAACGCAGTGCCAGGGCGAGGCCGACGCCGACCAGCAGCATGTTGATCAGGGACAGGGCGGCGACCACATCGACGGCGCCGGACGCCCACAGGGAAACGATTTGCGCACCGATCACCTCGGTGCCGGGGGAGAGCAGATAGACGCCGGTCGAGTATTCGCGCTCGAAGATCATGAAGATCAAGAGCCAGGCGCCGAGCAGGCCGTTGCGGACCAGCGGCACGGTGATGTCGCGCGAGACCCGGGCGCTGGAGGCGCCGACCAGGCGGCCGGCTTCTTCGAGTTCCGGGCCGACCTGGAGCAGGGCGCTCTGGATCAGGCGCATGCCGTAGGCCAGCCAGACCACCGAGTAGGCGAACCACACCGAGAACAGCGTCGAGCGCAGCGGGGTCAGGAAGGGCACGAACAGGAACACCCAGAACACCGCCAGACCGGCCATCAGGCCCGGCACGGCGCGCGGCGTAAGCACCACGTAATCGACGAAGCGCGACAGGCCGTCGTTCTTGCGGTGGGTGGCCAGGCCGATGGCGAGGTAGCCGCCGACGGCCAGGGCGCCGCCCAGGGTGCCGATCAGGATGGAATTGACGATCGAGCGGATCATCGTGCTTTCCTCGAACACGGCGTGGAAATGATCGAGGGTCAGCACTTCGAGCAGATTGACGCCTTGCCCCCAGCTACTGACCACCGAGCGCAGCGCGATGCCGGAGACCGGCACGATGACGGTGATGAACAGCCAGGCGACGATCAGGCCGAGTGCCAGCCACTTCCACGGGCCGAGCGCCAAGGGGCGCTGGCGGGCCGACTTGCCCTTCATCGAGACGAAGCGCTGGGCGTTCTTGAGCAGGGCGCGCTGGAGCAGGACGAGCGGGAAGGTGACGGCGATGATGCAGGTCGCCACGGCGGCCATCAGGTGATAGGACGGCGTGCCCAGCTTGTTGGTCAGCTTGTAGAGGTAGGTGGTCAGCACCAGGTGGCCTTCCGGGTCGCCGAGGATCAGCGGCAGGCCGAAGATCTCGAAACCGAGGAAGAAGACCAGCACGCCGACGTAGAGCAGGGCCGGCGAAACCATCGGAATCGACACGTCGCGGGCAACGCGGAAGGGGCTGGCGCCGGACAGGCGGGCCGCTTCCTCGACATCGGAGCCGAGATTGCGCAGCGCCGACGACGAGTACAGATAGACGTGCGGCACGTGGGTCAGGCCGGCGATGACGATGATCGAGGCCAGCGAGTAGATGTTCCACGGCACGCCGCCGAAAATCGACTCGAACCACACCGAGAAGAAACCGACCGGGCCGAGCGAGACGACGTAGCCGAAGCCGAGGACGACCGGCGAGACGAAGATCGGAATGAGGATCGGCGTCTCCAGCCATTTGCGCCCCGGCAGGTCGGTGCGGACCATGATGAAGGCGAGGATGGCGCCGAGCGGAATGGCGATGACGCTCATGCCGACGGCGACGGCGATGGTGTTCCTGGCTGCCGACCAGAAATCGGGATCGTCGAAAATGAAGGCGAATGATTCCAGGCTGAGGCTGGCGCTCTTCATGAAGAAGGGGCCGGACAGCACGCTCTGGTAGATCACCAGGCCGAGCGGAAAGAAGACGGAAAGGGCGAGCAGGGTCACCACTGCCCGCCGGGGCAATGTTTGCAACATGGGAGTCACCTTGGATTTGAGGTGGATCGGGGCCGCGGCGCCGGCCTGCGTCAGGGCGCAGGACCGGGCCGGGCGGGCGGCGGGGCGCCCTTACTTCGCCTTGACGGCGCTATTCCACTGCTTGAGGAATTCGAGGCGCTTGGCCTGATCCAGGTAGGTCAGCAGGCCGGTGCCGATCGGCACCGGGCGCAGCGCGTCGCCGAGCTGCTTCTTCAGGCCGCTGGCCGTCGTCTCGCCTTCGACATCGGGGCGAATGGCGTAGAGATCGGCCTTGCTGGCGATGATTTCCTGGCCCTTCTTGGACAGCACGAAATCGAGCCACAGCTTGGCGGCGTTCGGGTTCCTGGCGTTCTTGGCGATGAACATGACGCGGCTGATGACCAGCGTGTAGTCCTTGGGCAGCACGATGCCGAGCGACGGGTCTTTCTTGGCCCGGGTCAGCGCGTAGGCGGCGTTCAGGTTGTAGCCGATCAGGTTCTCGCCGGAGGCAATGCGTTCCATCATCGTGCCGGTCGAGGCTTGCACCTTGGCCTGCACGGCGCCGAGCGCCTTCTGCAGTTCGGCGAAGCCGGCGGCGTTGGCCTGCTTGTCCTGGGTGACCAGCATGAAACCGACGCCGGACTTTTCCGGGTCGTAGGTGTTGACCTTGCCCTTGTATTTTTCGGTCTGGCTGTTGAGCAGCTTGACGAAGTCGGCATGGCTCTGCGGCACGTCGCCGGCCGGCACCAGGCGCTTGTTGTAGACGATGCCGATCGGCTCGTAGGTGGTGCCGAAGGCTTCGTTCTTCCAGTTCGCCCATTCCGGCAGCTTGGCCGTCTCGGCCGACTTGTGCGGCTGGGCGTAGCCGTCGTTGACCAGCTTGACCTGGAGGTCCATGGCCGACGACCAGGTGACGTCGGCCGAGCTGCCGGCCGCCGTTTCCGAAATGAAGCGGTTGTACAGCTCGGTCGTGCTCATGTTGCTGTACTCGACGTTGATCGCCGGGTACATGCTGCGGAATTCGCGGATCAGGTGGTTGGCCTGCTCGTTGTCGGTGACCCCGTAGATGACCAGCTTGCCTTCCTTCTGGGCGGCGGCGGCCAGGTCGGCCGTCGATTGGGCCACGGCCGGCGTGGCCAGGCCGAAGGTGCCGGCGATCAGGCCGGCGAGCAGGGCGCGCTGGAAAGTGCGACGAGTGATGTTCATGTTTGTCTCCTGTCTGTTCATTTTTGCATTCGGACCGCCGGTTGGCGAGCCGTGTAGGTTGAATGCTAGTGATCTGGCCTTTCAAAGCCCTTTCGATCGATTTCGTTTTTGGGCTTTTTTTGCCGCCGACCGTAGCATTGGCTTCGGCCGGCGTATTCAGGCCTAGAAGCGATAGCGGGCGCCGAGCATCAAGGACGACGGCGAGAAATTGGCCGGCAGGCCGGAGCCGCTGTCGTAGCCCTGGCAGGTGCCGCCGGCGCACAGCGAGTTCTGGCCGCCGTTCTGGTTGGTCACCTTGGCGTAGTAGGCGTAGAGATCGGTCTGCTTGTCGAGCGCGAACTCGTAGCCGACGCCGTAGTGATCGGAGTCGCGGTCGGTTGGCCGGCGGTCGTCGAGGTGGCCGTAGACGGCGCGGATCGTGTGGCGATCCATGAAGGGCACGGCAAGGCCAAGCCACCAGATGTTGCGGTCCAGGCTGGTATGCACGGCGGCGCCGTCCTGGGTGTCTTCGCCATGCAGGAAGTGGCCGTACAACTTGGCGACCTTCAGGTCGTAGGTGGCGGCCAGGTTCCAGGCCTTGCGCTGCCGGCCGTCGGTGGCCGGCGCGACGACATCGCCCATGCGCTGGAAGGACAGGTAGCCGGCACCGAGGAACAGCGGGCCTTCGCTGTAGGTGATGCTGGCGCTGACCCCCTTGCCTTCGCCCTCCGGCCCGGTGTTGCTGTTGCCCGGGGCGCCGCCGCTGACGCCGACATCGGCCTCGCTGTTGTTCTCCATGCCCGCCGAGTAGGCGATCTTGCCCTGGAAGCCGGCCAGCTTCGGCGTCGTGTAGAACACGCCGTTGTCGAAACGGCTGGCCGAAGCGCTCGACCACAGCCGGAAGGCAGTGGCGCCGCCGATGGTGAAGGGGTCGGACGGACTGGCCAGCGAATAGATCGGCGCATAGTCGCGGCCGAAGCGCAGGTCGCCGAAGCGCTTGCTGTTCAGGCCGACGAAGGTGTTGCGCGAGAAGATGGCGACGCCGGTGCTGTTGACCGAGGCCGACGACGAGGCGCCCTGGCCGGGGTTGCTGACGTTGCTGGAGTGGCCGGTGTTCTGGCCGTTGTCGATGGAGACGCCGGCTTCGAGCTGGAAGTAGGCGGTCAGGTCGTCGCCGAAGTTGCGCTCGCCCTTGAAGCCGAGCCGGCTGGCCGAACCCATGCCGCTTTGCACGCGGGTCTTGGTGCCCTGGCCGTAATTGCCGATTTCAACGCCGCCGTCGATGATGCCGTAGATGCTCAGGCCGGCCGGCATGCCCAGGCCCTTTTTCTTGGTGCTGTCGGCCACATCCTTGCTGGCCTTTTCGGCTTTCTGGGTGGCGCTGGCCGCGGTGGCGGCGGTGGCCTTCAGGATTTCTTCCAGCTTTTCAAGGCGGGCCTTCTGTGCCGCGATTTCGGCTTGCAGCTCGTCCATCGTTGCCGCCTGGGCCGGGGCGGCCAGGGCCAGGCTGCCGAAGCAGGCCAGGATGGCAAGGTTGATCGGATGTTTGTGCATGGTGTCTCCTCGTTGTTGATGTTTCCGGGATGTCGACCGGCAAATCTGGCGCCGGCTGGGAGGCGATTAAAGACAAACAAGCTTTCGATTTGCTTTCGCTGCCTTGAAGCGGAACAATCGCTGCCAATGAGTCAGGCCGGCGGCGGAAATCCCGCGCCAGAGCCGGCCGAGGAGACAACATGAAAATTCTGCTGGTCGAAGATCACCCCGAACTCGCCGAGTGGGTGGCCAAATCCCTGCGTCAGGACGGCTATGCCGTCGATACCGCCGATTGCGGCAATCACGCCGAGCATTACCTGCTGACCGGCGACTACGACGGCGTGCTGCTCGACCTGTCGCTGCCCGGCAAGGACGGCCTGGATGTGCTGCGCAGCCTGCGGGCGCGCGGCTCGCACGTGCCGGTGCTGATCTTCACGGCGCGCGGCTCGGTCGACGACCGGATCAAGGGCCTGGACCTGGGCGCCGACGATTACCTGACCAAGCCTTTCGTGCTGGCCGAACTGGAAGCCCGGCTGAAAGCCTTGCTGCGCCGCTCGGCCGGCAATAACCCGGTGATCCGCCTGGGCGATCTCGAATTCGACACGGTCAGCCGCCTGCCCAGCGTGCGCGGCGCTGCGCTGGCCCTGACGCGGCGCGAGCTGGCCGTGCTTGAAGCGCTGCTGACCAGGATCGGCCGGCCGGTGGCGCGCGATGCGCTGTTCGAAAAGATCTTCAGCATGGACCAGGACGCGCGGGCCGAAGCGATCGAAATCTATGTCTGCCGCCTGCGCAAGAAGCTCGAAGGCTCGGGCGTATGCATCACCACGGTACGTGGCCTGGGCTACCTGATCGACGCCGCCCAGCCGGCAGCTGCATGAAATCGCAAAGCCTGAAGCGCCGGCTGGCGATCTGGCTGGTCGGCGTGCTTTCCGCACTGCTCGTGGTCGATGCCTGGCTGAGCTACAGCGATGCGCTGAAGGCGGCCAACCAGGCCTACGACCGCTCGCTGTCGGCTTCGCTTAAAGGCATTGCCGAACGCATCCATGCCACCGAGCAGGAGGTCGTCGTCGATATTCCCTATTCGGCGCTCGAACTGTTCGAGGCCGGCAGTTCGGACCGCATTTTCTACAGCGTCGGCATTCCCGACGGCGAGCTGATCACCGGCTACGACGACATGCCCCTGCCCAAGCGCGTCGAGCCCAATGTCGCGGTGTTCTACGACGGCGTCTACAAGGGTCAGCCGCTGCGCCTCGGGGCGTTGCTCAAGCCGCTTTACCGCAAGGAGTTCCCCAAGCCGGTGCTGATCGTCTTCGGCGAGACGACCAACGCCCGCCAGGAGGTCGTCCGCCATCTGTTCATCGGCGAGGTGGCGCGCAAGGCGCTGCTGATCGTCGTCGCGCTGGCCGTCGCGCTGTTCGCGACGATGATCGCCGTGCGGCCGATCGAGAAGCTGGGCCAGGCCATCCGCGCCCGACCCGACGACGACCTGACGCCGGTCGACGCGGTTGGCGTGCCGCGCGAGGTCGAGCCGCTGGTCGATGCGATCAACCTGCACATGGAGCGCATCGCGGCCATGGTCGAAGCGCGCCGGCGCTTCATCACCGATGCCGCGCACCAGTTGCGGACGCCGCTCGCCGTGCTCAACACCCAGGCCGAGTACGCGCTGCGCCAGCAGGCGGCGGGCGACATGCGGCCGGCCGTCGAGGCGTTGCACCACAGCCTGGGCAGCGCCATCCGGCTGACCAACCAGTTGCTGTCGCTGTCGCGGGCCGAGCCGGTCAATGGCCTGATGGTCACCCGCCAGGCCGTCGATCTCGCCGCCGTGGCGCGCGACATGGTGGTCGAGCTGCTGCCGCTGGCGGCGCGCAAATCGATCGACCTCGGCGTCGAGGGCGGCGCGGCGCCCGTTGTCGTCGCCGGACACCCGGTGCTGCTGCGCGAACTGATCGCCAACCTGGTCGACAACGCGCTGCGCTATACGCCGGAACACGGCGTCGTCACGGTCGCCGTCGATCTGGCGCCGGAGCGGGCGGCGAGCGCGCGAGTGCGGGTCGTCGACAACGGGCCGGGCATCCCCGCCGAGTTCCGCGAGCAGGTCTTCCGCCGCTTCTGCCGCCTGGACGGCAGCGATCACACCGGCAGCGGGCTGGGCCTGTCCATCGTCCGCGAAATCGTGCACGGCCACGGCGGCGAGATCGCGCTCAGCGATGCGCCGGCCGGGCACGGCCTGCTGGTCGAGGTCTGGCTGCCGCTGGTCGACGCGGCGGCGGACGGCGAAGAAACGATCAAGGGTCTAGGCATAAAGTAGGGGGTTGTGCTGCCCGGCTTTATTGCTAGCATGCTGGCGATAAAACCGGGGAGCGTGGAGTGCAGGCAAATTGGGGGCGGAATTGAGCGAAAGCAAGTGGGCGGTTGGTGATCTGCTGTCCCGGGATGCGCTGTTTGCGGGCCTCTCGGCGGCCAAGCTGAAGGCCTTGATCGGCGCCAGCCGCATTCTCGAATTCGCTCCCCACGAGTTTCTCTACCAGGCCGGTGCGCCGGTATGCGACGCCCATCTGCTGGTCAGCGGTACGGTCAAGCGGGCGATAATGCTGAGCGGCGATACGGAAAAGATCGTCGAACTGGTCCAGTCGGCGCAATTGCTCGGCATCGGGGAAATTTTCGGCAATGCTGGCTACGGCGCCTCCTGCGAAGCGATGACGCACTGCATCGTGGTCGCCATCGAGTTGCAGAAGCTGCACGCCATGGTCCGCGAGGATCTCGATCTGAGCTGGCGGGTCATCCAGGCCATGGCCCACCGGCAGTACGCCATCGAATTCGACGTGACGGCCTTCCGCCAGGGCGTGATCGGCACCCAGCGCGTGCTCGATTACCTGGTCGAACTGGCTGGCGGCCATCCCGGCCTGGCCGGCGAGACGACGGTGACGCTGAAGACCAGCAAGAAGATGATCGCCGCGCAGATCGGCATCACGGCCGAAAGCTTCTCGCGCAGTCTGCGCCTGTTGAGCGAGAACGGGGTGATCGTCGTCGAGGGGCGCAAGGTGCATATCCAGAATGCCGCCCTGCTCGACACCCGGGTCGGCAACCCGGGCCAGCGCCTGAGTTTTTCCCGCAAGGCCAAATCGACCGGCGGCAAGGCCGGAAACACCTTGTCGGCCGGGGCGCTGGTCAACCTTTGCGGGCGAACCCGGATGCAGGCGCAGCAGATGGCGATGGACTGGGCCATGCTCGGCCAGAACATTGCGCCGAGCAAGGCGGAGCGCGGCCTGCGCCGGTCTACGATGCAATTCGAGCAAACCCTGGCGCAGTTGGCGGAGCTTGATCCGTCCCACGCGCTGGGGACCAGCCTGGCCAGCGTGATGGACCTGTGGCCGCCCTACCGGGACGCCCTGTTCGCCACCGAAGCGCCGCTGGCCAAGGCCGAGGCCGTGCTCGAACTGAGCGAGGAAATCCTCGCCGCCCTCGACCGCCTGACGTGCGAGGCGGAAAGCCATGCCAACCCGCCGGTGGCGCCCTACGTCAATATCGCCGGCCGCAACCGGATGTTGTCGCAGCGCATTGGCAAGCTGTTCCTGTTTCGCGAGTGGGGTGTTTCCGTCGCCGCCATTCGCCAGCGCCTGAATGATTCGCTCAGCGAATTCGAAAGCAACCTGGAAGATCTGAAACGGAGCGGCGTCGACGTTCCCGAGCTGGCCGCCCAGCTCGACGAGGTCGATGCGCTATGGCGGAAATTCGCCGGCGTGCTCCATCCCGATGTGACCTATGCCAGCAAGGAGCGTCATGCGCTGGCCGTTCTGGCCGAGGGCGAGCGCCTGCTGCGCAATGTCGATACGGCGGTCAAGCTCTACGAGCGTCTGGCCCGCTAAGCCTTTTTCTTGCTGCCGATCTTCGATTCCTGACCAGCCAGCAGGCGCTGGATGTTCGGCCAATGCTTGCCGATCAGGGCCATGCCGAGAATGCCAACGACCAGCGTCTGGCCGTTGCCGCCGTGCATCAGCACGGAAATGACCGGCGCCATGAAGGCGGCGGTGACGGCGGCCAGCGAGGAATAGCGGAAGGCGAAGGCCATGAACAGCCAGGTGCCGGCGACCAGCAGGCCGAGCAAGGGGTCGAGGGCAAGCAGCACACCGGCCGCCGTGGCGACGCCCTTGCCGCCCTTGAACTTCAGGAAGACCGGGTAGAGGTGGCCGAGGAAGACGGCCAGCGCGACCAGACCGATCACCGTGTCGCTAAACGCCATCTGCTGGGCGATGAAGACCGCCGCCCAGCCCTTCAACGCATCGCCGATCAAGGTAACCAGCGCCGCCTTCTTGTTGCCGCTGCGCAGCACGTTGGTGGCACCCGGGTTGCCCGAGCCGTAGGTGCGCGGATCGGCCAGCCCGAACAGCTTCGACGAGATCATCGCGAAGGGAACGGAGCCGAGCAGGTAGGCGGCGAGGATGGCCAGAAGCGGGACGAGGACGGTTTGCATGGGTCGGTTCGGTCACTGAGGTACAATCGCGGCGAATTTTACACCCCGGGCTACGACCGACCGCCAAATGGACATCATTTTCATCGAAGAGCTGCGCGCCGAAACGTGGATAGGCATCTATCCGCGTGAGAAGGCGATGGCGCAGACGGTCGAGATTTCGCTGCAGATCGGGGTGTCCACCGCCTCGGCCGGGGCCAGCGACGACATCCGCGATACCGTCGACTACGCCGTGGTCGTCGAGCGCCTGCGCGCCGACCTGGCGGCCAGCCACTTCAACCTGCTGGAAAAGCTGACCGAGCACATCGCCACCTGGCTGCTCGAAAATTTCGCCGCCCAGTGGGTTCGCGTCTCGGTCGCCAAGCTGGGCATGATGCCGGGCGTCAAGCGCGTCGGCGTGATCATCGAACGCTCGATCTGAGGTCGGCCCGGTTTTTTTGATTTTGGGCGTTTTTTCGGGCTTACCGTAGCATTGCTCCGGCAAGCGCGAAATCCGGTTCAGAAAGCCGCAGCGAGCACCGTCATCACCGCGAATCCCCCGGCCAGGCCGGCCGTCCCGGCGCCGACCCGGCCCGCCTGGTGCGAGGCCGGGATCATCTCGTGACTGACCACCCAGAGCATCGCCCCGGCCGCCATCGCAAGGGCCATTGGCAAGGCGGCGCCGGCGACGGTGCTGGCAATCACTCCGAACAAGCCGCCGACCGGCTCGACCAGGCCGGTGCCGAGCGCGATCAGGGCGGCGCGCAAGGGCGCGGCGCCGAGGGCGAGCATGGCGCTGGCGACGATCCAGCCTTCCGGGATGTTCTGCAAGGCGATGCCCAGGCTCATTCCGTGGTCGGCGCCGGCCGCCGCAGCCACCCCGACGGCGAGGCCTTCCGGCACGTTGTGGAGGGCGATGGCGGCGACGACGAGGGCGACATTGGGCTGCAGGCCGCTGCTTTCGACGGTCTCGACATGCTCGTGCGGCAGGCGCCGGTCGAGGCCGTGCATCGCGGCAACACCGGCGAGCAGGGCGGCGGCGGTGGCGATGCCGAGCGTCCACACGGCATCACTGGCGGCGACCGCCTGCACGGCCGGGACGAGCAGCGAGAAGAGGCTGGCGGCGAGCATCATGCCGCCGGCCAGACCGAGCAAGGGGGCCATCAATCGTGCGGACGGACGGCGCATGAACAGCAAGGGAATCGCGCCGAGACCGGTGGCGGCACCGGCCAGCAGGCTGGCTTCGAGACCGCGGGCGGCCAGCGGGTGGGCGGCGAACCAGCGGATCGCCTGCTCGACGCCGAAGGCGAGGGCGACGACGGCCATCGCCAGGCCGATCCACAAATGGCGGCGGGCGGTCGGTCGGGCGTAATGCTGGATGACGAGCTGGGTCATGGGGCGCTCCGTTTGCTTCAATGAGTGCCACAGTACGCAAACGCCGATTATAGCGCCAATCGATTGATTAAATCGTATCGATTGGCCATTTAAATCATTGCGCGTAAAAAAGCGCCCCGGGCGGCGGGGCGCACTGGGATCAGGCGGCGAGTTTCTTGAAGGTTTCGAGCACGGCGGCGCCGTTGAAGGGTTTGACGATCCAGCCCTTGACGCCGGCCGCCTTGCCGCGTTCCTTCATCGAGGGGCTGCTCTCGGTGGTGAGCATGACGACATTGACCGCCGCCTTGCCCAGTTCGCTGCGCATTTTTTCGACCATGGTGAGGCCGTCCATGTTGGGCATGTTGACGTCACAGATGACCAGCTTGATGCCGGCGTCGGTCTTCAGCTTGCCCAGACCGTCCTTGCCGTCGACGGCGGTGGCGACATCGAGGCCGGCGGTTTTGAGGAATCCGGCGACTTCGTCGCGCACGGTGCTGGAGTCATCGACTACGAGTATTTTGGCCATGGGGCGCTCCTGGTGATCAGAAAAATTCAAGTTCGCCAGCCTCGACGAGGGCGGCGGGGTCATTGACGATTTCGCGGAAATCTTCCGGCGACCAGGCGAGGTTGAAGACGAAACGCTGGTAAATCCGGATGCTGGCACCGCTGTCGTCGGTCAGCGTGTAGAGAAAGCAGAGTTGGGGGTTGTCGCTGCCGAACGAGATGTAGCGCTGTTTGTGGTTCACGATCAGCGGCACCTGGACGTGGCGGCCGGCGCTGGCCGCATCGCCGATGTAACGATTCTTGAAGGCGCCCCAGATGAGATTGGTGGTCTCGCCGAGCAGGTTGTTGACGGTGCGGAAGGTCGCCCCGCCGTCGCGCGGCGCGTGGCGGTTGAGGGTGTCGATGATCGGCTGTTCTTCGGTCTGCAGCATCATGTAGCCGCGGCACCAGTCGCTTTCGAGCGGAATGAGGCTGAACACCTCGCCGAAGATGATCTGGTCGCGTACCAGGCAGGGCGTTTCCCAATGCAGCGTGAGCGCCGGAAACTGGCCGGCAAGGACGCTTTCGGTCAGTTCGGAAATGCCGCGCACCAGCTCGCAGGGGTAATACAGGCTGAAGATGTGTTCGTCGATGATGGCCTTGAGAGGCTCTGGCGCGACCTCGTCAAACACCGCGCAGACCGCCCGCTGCCAGGATTCAGGAAGATCGCCGCTATCCGCCGGCGTGTTGGCGCGGCGCAGCACGATGGGAAGTTCCGGGCGCAGGGCCTGGATGCGCAGGGCGATTTCCGCACTCTCCTGGGAGGAGGCGCCATAGGTCTCGGAAATGAAAATGCCGCCCAGGTCGATGTTGGTGCGCAGGACCGACATCAGGCGGTTGCGGCGGACTTTGAGCGGGGTGAGGCCGTGGGCTTCGAAGACGGCCTTGAGGGCATCGGCCTGGGTGCTGTCGTCGTCGAGCACGAGCACTTTGCTGGTCAGAGTGGGTTGCATGCTTGCCTTGTGATCAGTGGAGTCAGAAAAATTCCAGCTCACCCGCTGTCTCGGCGACCTCGAACGGGCTCACCGTGAAATCGAGCGGCGCATAGGCCACCACGCAGAGGGTGGCGTGCAAGGTCACCTCCGCGTTGATGTCGATCCGGAAACGTTCGACGAACGCCGGCCGCAACACATCCAGGAAGGTGAGGCACTGGCGGTGCAGGGTGTAGGGCGTCGACATGCCCAGGTGGCTGAAATGCTGCCCCAGGTCGCGATTGATCGACCCGCAGCAGAGATTGGTCAGTTCGGGAAAAACGTCGTTCATCCCCAGTTCCAGTGCCGGCTTGCGGAAATAGGCCTGGAGGGCGCTGGAGCCCGTGTCGATATGAAACAGGGTGAGCAGTTTGAATGAGAACCCCGAGATGGTGAGCACCATGATCTCGGGCTCCGCCGGATCGTGGCGGGCCCCGGCCGGCAAGGGGGCGACCCGCACCTGGTCTTCGGCGGCCAGCGCCAGGTGCCGCTCGGCGGCGCGGGTGAACAGGGTGATGAAGCTGCGGCAGGCAGCATCACTGAGCATTCCGTTGCCGTTGGTTGGCCCCTTCGTTTTTCCTGTTGAGCGCGTCAAGGTGCTGCCTGGCAGTTGTCTCATGCCACCGCCTCGCCGACCCGCTGCTGCAGGGTAGCTGCCCGCGCATCGAGGGCGGCCAGCGCCGCGGCAATCATCTTGCCCTCGGCCTGGATCTGCTGGAAAGTCGCGGTGGTAGTGAGATCGTTCTTGTGCAGGCTGTCGCCATAATTGCGCGACAGTTTTTCCGAACGCTCGGCGAGCGTGCGCACCTCGTCCGCCACCACGGCGAAGCCGCGACCGGAATCCCCGGCTCGCGCCGCCTCAATGGCCGCGTTGAGCGACAGGATGACCACGTGCTTGACGATATTGGCGAACTCGGCATTCTGCTGGTGCATTTCGCGGTTCTGCGCCATCAGGGTGCTCATTTCCTGGTGCCAGTGCTCGAACAGCAGGGTGATCTGCTTGAGGGTGGCGATTTCGCCGGCAATGGTGTCGATCTGCGGCAGCAACTCGCCGCTCACCTGCCCCTGCAATTCGCGCAGGCGTGCGAGTTCGGGCGAATCGTCCGCCGCCTGGCGGGCGGCTTCCGCGTCGGCCAGTTGTTGCTGCAGCGTGGCGTGTTCAGTCCGGAGCGCTTCCAGTCCGGCCAGTCGTTCGGCCGCCTGGCGCTCACTTGCGGCCAGGCTGGCTTGCAGGTGCTCAAGCTCGCGTGCCACTCCCAGTTGCAGTTCGGACTGGGCATGCCGCAAGGCGGCTTCGCGCTGCCGGGCGCGGCTGAGTTCGCGGCGCTGGCGCAGCCCCCAGGCACCGAGGGCCAGCATGCCAAGTACGGCAAGCATGGCAAGCATTGATAAGGCGTCGAGTACCATCTTCAGCGAGCCGCCGGTGCCAGTTGGGGCAGGGTGGTCGTTGGCAGCGCGCTTGCCGTGGCCGATGCAGCCGGCCTGGCGGCGGTGGGCGGCGCAATTTCCGGCCGGTTTTTCGTGTCGACCGCCAGCGTGGCCGGCAGCAGCACCCAGGTCTCAAACGCCCGGTAGGGCGCTCCCTCGGCATCGTCGACAAACACCAGGCGGATATCACCGCCCTCGCGCTGCAAAAAGCTCCTGACCGCATCCATGCCCACCCCGCGGCCTGATACTTCGGTCACCTGTTCGGCGGTCGAGAAACCGGCCGCGAAAATGAGTTGGGCAATCGCCTCGTCGCTCACCGGCGCACCGGCTTCGAGCAGGCCGCGCGCTTCGGCCCGCTCGCGGATGCGGCCGAGCGCCAGCCCGCGGCCATCGTCGGCCAGGCGCAGACGCAGTTGCCCGTCCATCAGCGCGGCAGTCAGCCGCAACGTGCCGGCCGCTGGCTTGCCGGCCGCCTGGCGGGTTTCGGCCGGCTCGATGCCGTGATCCATCGAATTGCGATAAAGATGCATGAACACGTTACGCAAGAGGTCGCTTGCCTGGTTGCGGACATGAATGCCGTGATCCTCGACCACGATACGCGGCACCGCCTTGCCGAGTTCCGCCGCCAGCGAGGGCAGCGCCTCCAGCACGCCGGCCAGGATGCCCGGCAGGGGTTCGGTGCCGATCAGATTGAGATCCAGTTTGACCTGCTCGATCAGCGCGACCAGCGTTTCCGGCCGGCAATCCCGCAGCTGGTAGGCCGACAGCGTCTCGATCAGGGTGGCCAGTTGCTGGCGGTCGGCCATCACGTATTTCTCGGCACTGCCGCGCCGTCCCGGCCCTTTGCGACCGAGGGTGACTTCGTTGAGGTGGGCGTATTCATCCAGCAACTGCTCGACCACCGACAGTTGCGCCAGCAGCACCCCCGGTGCAAAGTCGTGTCCCGCTTCCTGGCGGAGCTGGTCGTAGGCCTGCTCGGCTTCGTGCACCAGGTTGGTCAGCTGCAGCAGGCCAAAGGTGCGGGCGTTGCCTTTCAGGGTGTGCATGTTGCGGAACAACTGGTTGACCAGCTCGCCGCCGGGATGCGCCGGGGCGCTCTCCAGCAGCTGGCGGTTTTCGGCCAGAAAAGCGCGGCCGCTGGCGATGAATTCGTGGAATTTTTCCTGGCTGACCTTGAGGATCTGGCCGATCAGCGCCAGTTCGCGCTTCTGGTGCTCCGCTTCGGCTTCCAGGGCGCGCAGTTCGGTCACGTCGCGCACGCAGACGAGGATTTTTTCCACCACGTCGTGCTCGTCGCAAATCGGCGCCCAGTTGAAATCGAGGATCTTCACCCGGCCGTCGGCCAGCGTCTTGCGAATCTCGCTGACCAGCAGATGGCTGTTGAAGTCGAAGTTCATCCGGTCCTCGCCCAGGCAGGCGGCCAGCGTGGCGCCGATCTGGTCGATGCCGTTGGTGCCGACGTCGCTGTCGGCAAACAGCGCGGCCATGGCCGATTCGCCGGCCAGCTCGCGGCGCTCCAGAATGGTTTCGAGAAACGCCGAGTATTCGGGGTGGATGCGATTGCCGGCGACGATGGTGAGAATGCCCTGCGGCATGTTCTGCAGCATGCTGTGGATGTCGTTGGTCTTTTCGCGCAGCTCGGCCGTGCGCAGGGCGAGACTTTCCGCCATGTCGTTGAAGCGGCTGCCGACCTCGCCCAGTTCGTCGCGGCTGGTGACCTCGACACGGGCGTTGAGGTCGCCGGCCGCCATGGTCACCACCGCGTGCGACAGGCCGTTCAGGCCGCGCATGATCGAGATGTAGGCGGCCAGGAAGCCGGCCGCCACCAGCAGCAGCGAGAACACCACCGCCGCCAGAACGATGTTGCGCTCCAGCACCAGGGTGGCCAGGCGGTCGTTGATCAGCTGGCTGCTGGCGGTGACGACGATGTCGCCAATGGCCGCGCTATCGTCCAGCGCCTGCTGGACGATCTGCTGGAACTGAACCGGCGCCATGGCGAAGTCGGCGGTATCGAGCATCTTGATGGTGATCGCTTCCTGCAGCGCCAGGAAGGCCGTATTCAGGCGGCTGCCGGCCTCGTCGAGCGAGACGGCGAGCGCCGGGTGCTCGGCGGCCACTTTCTTCATCAGGTCCATGCTCCACAGCACCAGAGCGTCGAAATTGCCGCGATGCTGGATCAGTTCGCTACGCCGGCTGCCCCGTACGCTCTGCTTGATCAGCACCACGGTGCCAATCTGGGCGCTGTATCCGGCGGCATCGACCAGCGCCGGCAACTGCTCGGTCACCACGCCCAGCAGGCGGCTGCTGGCCGCGTCGCCATCGTTGAGCAGTCCGGCAAATTCGTTCAGCTTGTCGAGATCGGTGCGCAGCTGGCCGATCAGCACATCGAGATCGGCCGTCTCGGCCGCCTCGATCCGGGGCGCCAGGTCGACCGGACTGGCCAGCAGCGTGCCGGTCAGGCCGTCGGCCAGCGCCGCGTTGTCGGCCAGTGCCTGGCGCAGGCCGGCGAGCGCCTGCTGGCTTTCGATCTTGCGGGCGTTCAGGAGATTGGCCTGCGTTTCATCTCCCTCTTCGGCGCCTTTGCGGGCGGCTGCCAGCTGATGCAGGCGGCCCAGAAAACTCAGCGCCGGCATTTGCACCTTGAGCGCGGCGGCTTCCAGACCGAGGGCGCTGACCCGCTGGTTGATGGTGTGCAGTAGCGCCCCCGAGGCGATCAGGAGCGGAATACCGAAAATGAGGGCGAATCCGCGCAGCTTGTTGCGGAAAGACAAACGGCCGATAAAGGCGACAACGGGTTCGAGGAGAGTCATGCCGGGTCTCGTTGAAGTACAGACCCGGCAATGTAGGCAGTGCGTGTTACGCGGCAGTGACGCCGGCTGTCAATAAACGGTCACTTAGCCCGTCGTCATCGGCGCGGCATGCCCGGCCGGCGCGGGTCGAGCTGCACCACCAGATGGGCGGTGTACCCCAGCCAGTCGAGCGGGATGGCGTAAGGCAGGCTGAGCTCTCCGGCCGGGCGCGCGGCAAGCTCGCGCGCGACCACCCGCGGCGGCGAAATCGCCAGTCCCTCGCCAAAATGGCGGCGGGCGCGGCCGGCCAGCGTGTTGGCGATTTCCCCCACGATGTCGGCCTGCCGGTCGTCGGTAAACACCGATTCGCCCATCTTGAGCAGCACATGGGTCAGCATGGCGTGCGAGGCGCAGAAGGCGATACTGCCGGCGTAGTCGCCGGAGATGTCGATCAGGCCGTTGAAGTCGTTCCACAGCGGCAGCCGCCCGGCATCGAGCAGGTAGGTCGAGCGTACGGTCGCCGGCATGCCGGTGCTGGTGCTGAAAAAATGGGTAATGGATTCGGAGAAGACCTCAATGTCTTCGGCGCGGGGTTCGGTCGGCATGGTCATTGGATTAGCTGGAGGAGCGAGTCGAGCAGGTCGTCGTCGGTAAAGGGTTTGTGCAGGAAGCCGGATGCCCCCTTGCGGATGGCGCGCAATGCGGTGGCCTTGTCGGCCAGTGCCGAGACGACCAGGATGCGGGTTTCCGGCAGGTGGGCGATGATGCCCTCGATGCAGGCCTCGCCATCGAGTTCGGGCATGGTGAGGTCCATGGTCACCAGATTCGGCGCATGCTCGCGAGCCAGCCGCAGCGCCACGGCGCCGTTCGGGGCCAGACCGGCGATGTTGATGTGAGGCAGGCGCGGATCGGCGACCAGTTTGGCGATCCGGTTACGGATGACCAGCGAGTCATCGACGATCAGCATGCTGTGGGCGGAATTTGATACAGGGGACGATACTGGGAGCATCAGGCAGCCTCGAACTGGAGGATGAAACGGGTATGGGAATGCGGCACCGACTTGATCTTGAGGCGGCCATCGAGGCGATGGACCACCTCGCGCACCACGGCCAGGCCGTCGCC